>JAICQC010000435.1 GCA_025938055.1 Anaerolineales bacterium
TATCTCCGGGTCCGCGCCGCTGATGCGCGAGACCAAGGAACAGTTCGAAAAGCTGACAGGCGGCAAGGTCTTTGAAGGCTACGGTCTCTCCGAGGCGCCGACCGCCACGCATTGCAATCCCCTGCTGGGCGTGAACAAGACTGGCTCGATCGGAATGCCTCTGCCCAATGTGGAGGTCAAGATCATCAGCCTGGACGACGGCGAAACGGAAATGCCGCAGGGCGAGATCGGCGAGATCGCCATTCACGGTCCGCAGGTGATGAAGGGCTATCACAACATGCCCACCGAAACGTCCAATACCCTGCGCGAGATGAAGGATGGCAAGATCTGGTTGTTCACCGGCGACATCGCCCGCATGGATGAAGATGGCTATTTCTACATCGTTGACCGCAAGAAGGAGCTCATCAAGCCAGGTGGCTTCCAGGTCTGGCCGCGGGAAGTGGAGGAAGCCATTTCGTCTCATCCCAAAGTGCTTGAGGTAGGGGTCGGCGGCATCCCGGACCCGAACCGCGGCGAAGCGGTCAAGGCATGGGTTGTGGTCAAGCCTGATGAGAAGCTAACTGTGGAAGAACTCAGAGCGTATTGCAAGGAACACCTTGCACCGTATAAAGTCCCATCGCATATCGAATTTCGAACTGAATTGCCCAAGACGACGGTTGGGAAAATTTTGAGACGCGAGCTGGTGAGGCAGCACAAGGAAGGTGTGCCGCAGTAAGTGGAGAGGTAACAGGTAAAAAAGAGAGCCATCCGCATGCGGATGGCTCTCTTCAAATTCATCAGATGTTAAAGCCCCATGCCAATGACTTGAGGCGTGCCGCTCTTCTTGGGGAACGGCGGCGGGAAAATGGATTCAAATTCCTCGCGCGTCAGGGTTTCCACTTCGAGCAGTTTCTGCGCAACCGCATCCAGGCGGTCGCGATATTTAGTCAGGAGCTTCTTGGTTAGCTTGTACGAGTCGTCCACCAGTCTGCGGACTTCTGAGTCGATCTTCTCGGCAACGGCTTCGGAATAATCGCGCTGTTCGGAAATTTCCCGCCCGAGGAAGATCAATTCCTCTTTTTGACCGTAGGTCATCAGACCCATTTCGTTGGACATACCCATGCGAGTGACCATCATACGCGCCACCTGCGTGACACGTTCGATATCATTCGATGCCCCGGAGGTAATGTCATCGAAGACAAGCTCTTCGGCGACGCGCCCGCCAAGCAAGCCAGCCAGAGAGGCGATCATTTTCTTGCGGGAGGTCAGGATGCGGTCATCCTCCGGGCGATACCAGGTGAGTCCACCCGCCTGTCCACGACCCACAATTGTGATCTTCTGGACCGGATCCGCCTCGGGGATGGCGTTCATCACGACCGCATGACCAGCTTCATGGTAAGCGATAATACGCTTTTCCTCATCAGAGATCAAACGGGACTTGCGTTCGGGTCCCATCACCACGCGCTCGATCGCTTCTTCCATGTCCTGCTGCCCAATGGACTTCTTGTTGCGTCGGGCCGCCAGGATCGCGGCTTCGTTGACAAGGTTCTCAAGGTCCGCGCCTACAAAGCCGGGTGTACCGCGCGCCAGCGAACCGAGATCAACTGCCGGGTCCAGCGGCTTGCCTTTGACATGTACTTTCAGGATTGCCTCACGTCCCTTCATATCGGGGCGGTCAAGCGTCACACGGCGGTCGAAACGACCGGGACGCAGCAGCGCCGGGTCGAGGATGTCTGGGCGGTTGGTGGCGGCAATGATGATGATATTGGTATCGGTGTCGAAACCATCCATCTCCACCAGCATCTGGTTAAGGGTCTGTTCACGCTCATCATGCGAGCCGCCCAGCCCTGCGCCGCGCTGGCGACCGACCGCATCGATTTCGTCCACAAAGACAATACACGGGGAATGACGCTTCGCCTGATCGAACAGGTCACGGACGCGGCTGGCGCCCACACCCACGAACATTTCCACAAACTCAGAACCGGAAATGGAAAAGAAAGGAACGCCAGCTTCGCCAGAAACGGCTTTTGCCAGAAGCGTCTTGCCTGTGCCTGGAGGTCCCACCAGCAGCACACCCTTTGGAATGCGCGCGCCGAGCTGGATGAACTTCTGCGGCTCCTTCAGGAACTCGACCACTTCTGCCAGCTCCTGCTTCGATTCTTCCACACCGGCAACATCCTGGAACGTAACAGTGGGATGCTCACCGCTGAACATGCGGGCGCGGGACTTCCCGAACGACATGGCAGCATTGTTGCTGCCCTGCGCCTGCCGGAAAATGAACCACAGAACACCTGCCATAAACAGGACCGGCAGGATATATAGCGCGCCACTCAAAATTCCTGCCCACTGCGAAGGGGGCTGAACTTCAATTGTCACATTTTCGGGGGTAAGCTGCTCAGCGGTAACGCCCAGTGCGAGTAACTGTTCCACCAGGGTGGAATCCGTTTCCTTGTAGGATTCCACTCCATCAGTATCCCCATCGGTGTAAATGACACGCAGCGTGTCTGTATCTTCGATGACCACGCGGGCAACCTTGCCCGACTTGATATCTCTTGCCACCTCATTTATTGTCAGCGACTCTTCCGTACCTGACTCACGCTGAATTGCCATGACTACCATGGCAACCGCCGCAATGATCAACAATAAGGTTACAACGAATGACTGATTTCTAGGATTCACTGTGCCTCCAAAGTATAATTCCACTAGAGATTATACCAACATGAGCATCTCCAGAATAGCCCATTAGAAAATCTTATATATTTCTCTAATACTGTCGCCCGTAGCGCTCCCGCCTTGCGGGAGCGCCACAGCGACGTCTATTGCAGGTCTGGATGCGGAATCGAACCCCTCTCTTACCCAATAATCAGTTCCACCGGGCAGTGATCCGAGCCCAGTACTTCCTCGTGGATGATCACATCCTTTACGCGAGGCATAAGCGCTTTCGAGACGAGGAAATAGTCCAGGCGCCAGCCGACGCGACGTTCCCGCGCGCCCAGACGATAGGTCCACCAGGTGTATTGCACCCGGTCCGGGTAGAGGTGGCGATAGGCATCTACAAAGCCATGATCGAGGAAGCGCTGCACCCAGGCGCGTTCCTCGGGCAGGAAGCCGGACGTGCGGACGTTTTGTCTGGCGTTTCGTAGATCGATGGGCATGTGTGCCGTATTGAAGTCCCCCGTAATGATGAGGCTCTCCCCATGGGCATGTAACTGGTCGCACAGGGCGAGCAGATGAGCGTAGAAGTCCAGCTTATATTGGACACGCTCCATGCCGCGCTGACCGCTGGGAAAGTATACGTTGAACAAACGGAAACCGGGGTGCAGTGTGGAGATGAGGCGCCCCTCGATGTCGAAGAGAGGCGCGTCCATGCCCAGGCGTAGTTCCAGAGAAGGGCTGCGCAAAAACGTGGCGACGCCGCTGTAACCGGCTCGTTGCGCCGGGTTCCAGATCACGTCATATCCGGGAAATTGCCTTTGTTCCTCTTTAAGCTGATCGGGGCGGACCTTGATCTCCTGCAGGCATAGGATATCGGGCTGTTGCTCCCAGGCCCAGTTTAATGTACCTTTCCCCATCCCCGCCCGCAGGCCATTGACATTCCAAGTGATGATCTTCATCTATATTATTTTATCCGCAGGATTGCTTCGCTTATCCGCAGGACTGCTCCGCTGTCCGCACTGCCGCTTTGCGGCGTGCTTCGCTTATGGTAAACTTCACGCAGACAGGTATCCAGATGAGTGCTAACCTTACGTGCATTTTATGCGTTGAAGACGAACCTGAAATGATCGATCTGATACGGCTGATTCTGGGTCGGCGTGGCTTTGAAGTGAAAGGTGCAACCGGGGGGGTGGAGGGACTTGAGATGATCCGGCAGGACCCGCCCGACCTGGTATTGCTGGATTTGATGATGCCTGATATGGATGGCTGGGAAGTATATCAGCAAATGAAAGCCGACGAAAAAACAAAGAA
>JAICQC010000347.1 GCA_025938055.1 Anaerolineales bacterium
CTGGAGTCTTGCCCTGGTTGATCGACTGATTTAGTTCAAGCTAACTTGGAATGAGAAAATCCCTACTTGTCTGTTAAAATGTCCTTATTAGAAAGGGGACTCGAACCGCCACCTACCCGGTTTGTCTGCTTCTGGATCTTTATAACGCCCCAAAGCAATCACTTTTTCTCTTGAATCAAACCTTAATATAGACAAAAACCGCTCAACACTATCTGTTGGCGGTTTCTGGGAAATTTATACCCCTGCACAGACTCGAACTGTGCTCTTCGGCTCCGGAGGCCGACGCTCTGTCCACTGAGCTACAGGGGCGGGCGAAACGATTTTATCATAGTTACATTTCTGTCATTGAGAGGAGCGTTCGTTGCGACGACCCTGGCACCGCCCGCCAGGGCAGGTGAGCAATCTCCCGGCTTTTAGATCAATCTTGCTAAACAGGAGATTGCTTCGCGAAGTGCGCTCGCAATGACGATTTTTATGCTTTTGCCGTAGGTCCGAGCTGCATGAGTTCGGCGCGCAGCTTCTCGATGATGCCTGCATTCCCGCTTTCATCGCCCATCCTGGCAAGCTGTTCCTTTTTATGCGCGAGCTCGCCGCAGACCTGATAAAAGCGCGCCGTGGAGCGGAACGTCCCCGAGGTCAGCGCGGAGAAATGAGCGTTCGTCTGGAAGAATGACGTGGCGCTCTGAAATTGCATTGGCGAGATCAGGCCATTCTTCAATTCATCCTGCAAGTTCTTCTTGAGAATGTTGCGCTCATAGACAACCATCCAGATGATGAAGATCAGCATCACGGCGTATCCGATATAATCCACAAAAGTACCGACAAGCAAACCTTCAAATCCACCGATCAGTCCGCTGAATGTGTTATGGAACGCGTGTGCCACCACTGCAATAGCATACCCTGTGGGCACGGCAATGATCTTTACCAGCACGTTGCGGGTCATGCGGGCAATGGCAAGCCCGATACCTGTGAATGCGGTAAAGAATGGATGCATCCATCCGACGAGGATGACCCGGATCACAACCAGGACCCAGAAGCCTTCCCAGCCGCCTTCCAGATACCCATTCCGGTAAATATATAAAACATTTTCTATGGCGGCAAATCCCATCGCCGTGACGGCGCCATACACCACGCCGTCCAGGACCGAGTCGAACTCCTTGCGGAACATCAGGAAGACCGCAAGGATGGCAAGTCCCTTGAGTGCTTCCTCGATGATCGGTGCAGCTATGGAGGTGGTACCGACCTCTGCTGCGCCCTCCGAACCAGTCAGGGCGTAGATGCCGATGCCGAAGGCTGTATTGAGAATATACGCTCCACCGCCTGCAATGACCACTCCCCAGATGAACGCTGCGCCAAGCAGAAGTTTAGGTTCCTTCTCATAGCGGTCGAGCCAGTTGACGAATGCCGCGAACAGGAACATCGGTACGAACCCAAAGAATAATGCCCCAAGAAAAGCCATATTTCCTCCAGTTACGATGAGCCTTGCGAAGGTTTGGTTTTCGATTTTGCCCGGCGTACCGGCGAACCTTCGCAAGGTTACTACAAAAAGATTAAACGAGTTCTTTCAACCCGCGTCCCTTCGAATGCAATTCCCAACACATCTAACACTTCCTCGGGTCGACCCGTCGCGCCCTCGCGTGCTGCGAGGCGCATGAAAATTTTGCCATCGGATAAGAGCTTTAACTCTTCAATTAATGGACGCAGATCATACATTTTACCGCGACGTTCGCGCGGGATGGCTTTCGATTCAATAACGGATTCGATCTTCCGCTCCAGTTCGGACCGATCCACCGGTTCCGTCAACGTGATCTCATACTCCGCTGAGAGGACCTGGGTTTGCAGCGCCGGAGCGCGTTCATCCACCTGCGACACATCCACCACCTGTATGCCCGAAGGGAGGGTCCTATTTAAGCGTGTAGGCAAATCGTGCAGGGAGATATCCTGCTCAAGCTTGATATCCATCACTTCACAGCGCGACGAAAAACCGAGCGGAAGCGCGGCTGCCATGTTCATTTTCGGTTGTGGGTGAAAACCCTGTGAGTAAGCAAGCGGGAGGTCCGCGCGGCGGGCAGCGCGCTCCCAGAGCTTGTGCAGGTCGAGGTGACCCGTATAGCGCAACGCGCCTTGTTTGATGAAGGTGATCCGAATGCGCATTGATCCTTCAAAGATGCTCAGGCGGAGATCCCGTGTAGATGTCTGCCTGAGTGCCAGATCTTTCCATCCGGCATGACAAAATTATCGCTGGTTATAGGCTGTGCTGGATTTCAGCCAGCGCTTTATATCTGCGCTATGTTCGCGGTAGTGCCGGAAGGTATTGTTGGCGATGCGGTCATACAGGTGATGCCTGTTCATCATCTCTTCGGGCATCTTTTCAAGCGAGGAAACGATCGCTGCAAACGCCTGGAGTTCCTGCGCGACAACATCTTCCAGAGAGACGTTCTTATATTTCTCGTTCACCCATTCGTTGGGACCGTCATCATCGAGCAGCGGCGAGCCGAAATCCGGATAGCCAAACTCATCGAGGAAGGCATCCAGCGCGTTTTGCGTCTTGCAGGGAAGGTACGTCTCGCCGTGCAGAACCTCATTCATGCGGTCAGCGATGTATTGTTCATACGCGAGGATATGAGCCAGTAAATCCTTGACGGACCATTTCCCTAAAACACCTTTCAGCGTCATGCGGCGCGTATAGCCAATGCTATTCAAAAGTAATTCAAACTTGTCGCGCTCGTGCATGAGACGCGCGAGAAAAATCTCTTTATGTGTACTGGTCATTGACGATTAATCTCCCACTACCGGCAATTTCAGGCTAGACATTGCCGACCGGTTCGAGGAGGCTGGCGACTTCACGTCCGGGCACTTCCACACGTCACCGGGATTCTCGCGGCGCATGTTCGCAAAGGTTGGCAAAATACCGCAGGCAAAACAATTCAAACGGCAGTCCACACGGATCTCGCCCTCCAGCGAGGCGCGGAAATCCTGGAACAGGAAGTTCTTGCGGACCGCAGCCGTGATATGCTCCCACGGGAAGACCTCATCAGTGCGGCGCTGGCGATGCGTATAAAAGAGCGGGTCGAGCCTGTGCTGCTCGAAGGCAGCCAGCCAGGTGTCATATTTTTGACCTTCCTGCCAGGCATCGAACTTCGAGCCGTTCTTCCATGCCGTATATACCACTTCTGCCATGCGGCGATCACCACGTGAAAGCCATGCTTCCAGGAAAGAATCCTCCGCTTTCGTCAGGCTCAGCTTGATGTTGCGATCGCGCCCCAGCTCGCGGCGCAGGAGCGCATGCTTGGCTCTGATTTGTTCGGGTGTATCGCATGAAACCCACTGGAACGGCGTCTGAGATTTCGGCACGAATGTGCTCACGCCTGCATTCAGCTTCGCCTTCATGCCGATCACTTTACGACCCTCTGCAATGACGCGCTTGCACAGGTCGGCAATTGCCTGCACATCCTCCAGCGTTTCGCTCGGATGACCGATCATGAAGTACAGCTTGATGGTCGTCCAGCCGCGGCGATAGATCTCGCGCGTGGTGTTGATAATCTCTTCATCGGGGATGAATTTGTTGATAATGCGGCGCATCCGCTCGGTGGCGGCCTCCGGCGCCAGGGTGAACCCGCCGGAACGCGCGTCTTTGAGCTTTTCCATCAGATCGATCGAAACAGATTCAATGCGCAGTGATGGCAGTGACACTTTAAGATGTGTGCCGCTGAACTTCTCTCCTACTTTTGTCACCAGCTCCAATACGTTTGTGTAATCGGAAGAAGAAAGTGACAGAAGTGCCATTTCTTCGAAACCTGTGGATTTGATCGCCTCCTCTGCAGCTTGCAGCACTTCCTCCACGCTTCGTTCGCGGACCGGACGCGTGATCATGCCCGCATGGCAGAACCGGCAGCCACGCGTACAGCCGCGCATGATCTCCACCGAAACGCGGTTGTGGACGATGTCGATGTTCGGCACGATGAATTTTGTCGGTGGGGGAGGCAGGACGGGGACGATGCGCTTTGTAACGATCTTGGGGATGTCTGGAATCGTCGGCTCGGTGTGCGAGACCGTGCCATCTTCCAGATAATAGGCTTCATAAAACTGCGAGACGTAAACGCCCTGGATCTTAGCAAGCGAACGAAGGAGTTCGGTACGTGCATCGAAAGGAGAAAGATGAAAGAGGTCACTTCTTTCGTCCTTCCTCTTTGTTTTGAAAATTTGTAATGCATCAATGATATCGTGTATCACCTCTTCCCCTTCACCAATCACAAACGCGTCGATGAATGCGTGCATAGGCTCGGGGTTCATCGTGGAATGCCCACCCGCGATGATAATGGGATGACTCTCGTCGCGTGCCTCTGAGCGGACGGGGATGCCTGCCAGGTCGAGCACGTTGAGGGCGTTGGTGTAGAGGGTCTCGTAGGGGAGGGAAAAGCCGATGAGGTCAAAGCAGGCTAAGGGTCGTTTTGATTCGAGGGTGTAGAGCGGGATCTCATACTCACGCATGAGAGCTTCCATATCCAGCCACGGGGAATAGGCACGTTCTGCCAGCGCGTCATCCCGCTGATTGACCTGGTCGTAGAGGATCTTCAACCCCACATTCGAAACGCCGATGTCATAGATATCGGGGAAAACAAACGCCACTTTGGTCGCGACTTTGTCCCAATCCTTGACGATGCTGTTGAGCTCCCCGCCTACGTATCGCCCGGGTTTTTGTACCTTTAAGAGAATACGGTCCAGTCTGGACTCGATTTGCTCAGGTGTAATTCTGAGAGGACTACGCATAAAAAAATTATAACCGAGATTGTCGGATTAGGTGCGCAAGCCTTTCGCGGACAGCCTGTATGACAAATGTTCTGTAAAAAACCTTCGCAAGACTTCCTAGTAAATATGTCCTCCTTTGCCCATAAAGCATCTGACCTATAACATAAGAGACCGGGAGCAGTCATCGCTCCCGGTCTCTTCTATCCTGTTTTATACAGCGATTACGGGTCTACGCGCCATACGCTCTCTACCCCAAAGCCAGAGAGCGCCAAGACCGAAAAACACGATGGCTACGTTCAAAAGCCCGCCCAGGAACCCCGGAATGAGCGGGAAGCTGAGCAGTGCGATCACGAGGACCACGTTGCGAAAGCTCGGCTCGGACACCGCGAC
>JAICQC010000182.1 GCA_025938055.1 Anaerolineales bacterium
CTGTGCATAAAATGATTGACTTTCATCTTGAAAGAGCGTACAATTTAGGCGAACGTTCGTACGAACGTTCGCCTAAATTGTACGCTCTTTCAAGATGAAAGTCAATCATTTTATGCACAGAATTCAAATCAGTGGTGTCGTTTTTCCAACTCGGTGAGCACTTGAGCAGGCGTCAGCCCGCGCGCCGCTAACAGCACGAGAGTGTGATATGTCAGGTCAGCCACCTCTTCGATCAGGCGTTGATCGTCCTGTGCCAGCGCGGCAACCACTACTTCGCTCCCCTCTTCGCCAACCTTTTGGGCGATTTTCGGCAGACCCTCCCTGAACAGCTGTGATGTATAGGACTCAGCGGAGGGTGCTTTCTTGCGGGATTCAATAATATCGAAAAGCCACTGAACGCTCATTGGTTTTCTCTTTCCAGCGTACGATAGAAACACGTCCGCTCTCCAGTGTGACAGGCAGGACCCGCCGGCTGCACCTGAATCAGGAGCGCATCCGCATCGCAGTCTACCTGCAAGTCCATAACCTTTTGAGTGTTTCCTGAGGTCGCGCCCTTATGCCACAATTCGCCGCGGCTGCGTGACCAGAAGTACGTTTCGCCTCTTTCCAGGGTGAGGCGCAGGGATTCTTCGTTCATGTATGCCAGCATTAAGATCTCGCGCGTCTCTGCATCCTGCACGACCGCAGGAATGAGTCCGCGTGTATCGAACTTGATTTCGGAAAGTCTGATTTGCATGGAATATTCCTTAGATTCTTATTGGGATACCCTGCAACTGCAATTCCCGTTTCAATTCCGCGATCTTCAACTTCCCATCGTGGAACAGGGAGGCTGCCAGAGCGGCATCTGCCTTGCCTTCTCGCAGAACCTCTGCGAAGTGAGCGGGCGTTCCCGCGCCGCCGGAGGCAATCACGGGCACAGTAACTGCCTCTGCCACCGCGCGTGTAAGCTCCAGGTCATAACCCGCCAGTGTCCCATCCGCATCCATGCTGGTCAGGAGGATCTCTCCTGCTCCTAGCTCTACGCCGCGGGCTGCCCATTCGACCGCGTCGATCCCTGTTGGGATCCGCCCGCCATTCACATAGACTTCCCAACCCGAATCACGACGACGGGCGTCGATGGCGAGTACGATACATTGCGCACCGAAACGATCTGCGCCTGCGGGCAAAAGATCTGGGCTTTTCACCGCGGCTGAATTGACGCTGGCTTTGTCCGCGCCAGCCAGAAGCAAGGCATGCATGTCCTCGACTGTGCGGATGCCACCACCCACGGTCAGCGGCATAAAGACTGTATCCGCCACCTGCCCAACCAGTTCGAGCGTGGTCCTGCGTCCCTCATGTGTGGCAGAAATATCGAGAAAGACTAACTCGTCAGCACCCTGCTGATCGTAAAGACGCGCCTGTTCCACGGGATCGCCTGCGTCGCGCAGATTGATAAAATTAATCCCTTTCACTACACGGCCATCCTTGATATCCAGGCAGGGAATGATCCGTTTTGCTAACATACGATCTCCAATGCTTCTTTCAAGTCAATCGTCCCTTCATACAAGGCGCGCCCGATGATCACACCAGAGAGTCCTGCATCATGCGCGGCATGTACATCGTCCAATGTGTGCACACCTCCAGAGGCGATGACATCTAGCCCGCTGACTTTCGCCAGCTGACGCGTGGATGAAATATTCAGCCCGCGTCCCAGACCGTCCCGGCTGATATCGGTAAAGATAATCGTCCTCAACCCCAGGCCCCGCATTTGGAGCGCCAGTGCCTCGGCGGCGACCCCGCTTTCATCCTTCCAGCCGCGCACCCGGACCAATCCGTCGCGCGCGTCGATTCCAACGGCGATCTGATCGGCACCGAATCGCTGCAGGGCAGCAGCCACCACATCCGGATGTTCGATGGCAATCGTGCCCAGCACAGCGCGGTTCACGCCCAGCGCGATGACGCGCTCCAGCGACTCGAGGGAGCGCATCCCGCCGCCAAACTGCACGCAAGCGTCATACTCTTGTGCGACAGACAGAATAGATTCGAGCGCCGCACGGTTTGCGTGATCCTGTTCCCCAAACGCGCCATCCAGGTTGACAACATGCAGCCAGCCTGCGCCCATGCTGAGCCAGTGCCGCGCCGTTTCTGCAGGATGGTCACCGTACGTCGTCATGCGTGTTGGATCGCCCTCTTTCAGGCGTACAACCTTTCCCGCGCGCAGGTCGATTGCCGGGTAGATAGTAAACGCGCTCATGCCAACTCCAAAAAATTCTTCAAGATCTGCAAGCCAATAGATTGGCTTTTTTCAGGATGAAACTGTACTCCATAAATATTCTGGTCTTGAACGGCACAGGCATATGTGAAACCATACTTCGTCATGGCGGCTACATTGGACATATTTTCGGGTTGGCAATAATAAGAGTGATTGAAATAAACATAGGAGCCTGGGGCGAGCCCGCGAAAGAGCGGTGCTTCTTCGCGGACCTCAATTTGATTCCACCCGGTATGCGGAATCTTCACCGAAAGTGATTCGTCAAAGCGCCTCACTTTGCCCTTCAACAAGCCCAACCCTGCGTGTTCGCCCATCTCCTCCCCCACCTCGAACAAAGCTTGCATACCGACGCAAATCCCCAACAACGGGACCTGACGCGCGACGACTTCATTGATGCCATCCTCCAGCCCGCGTGAGCGCAACCCAGACATAAAATTGCCAAACGCGCCCACACCCGGGAGGACCACCTGTTTCCCAGTCAGGACCTCATTCGGTTCGGCAGTACGCGTAACTACCGCGCCAAGACTCTCCAGTGCCTTTTGCACAGAACGGAGATTGCCTGTGCCAGCGTCGATCAAAATAACTTCTTTCATAGTGTCCCTTTCGTCGAAGGGATGTTTCCCGCGCGGAGCGGGTCAACCTGTGTGGCAGAATCCAACGCCCGCGCCCAGGCTTTGAACAACGCTTCTGCCTGATGATGGTCGTCGCGTCCATACAAGACGCGCGCGTGGAGATTGCAGCGCGCGGTGATCGCGAACGATTCAAAGAAATGTGGAATCAACGTGGTCGGGATATTGCCGACGTATGGTGTATGCCAATCTGCCTGGATGACCGCATAGGGACGGCCCGAGAGATCAATGGCGACATGCGCGAGAGTCTCATCCATGGGAGCGAAACAATCTCCCATACGGACGATCCCGCGCCGGTCGCCCAGCGCCCGGTCGAAGGTTTGCCCGAGCGCCAGGGCAATATCTTCAACCGTGTGATGTGAGTCTATATGAAGGTCGCCCTGTGCATGGATGGATATATCAAACAAACCATGGACGGCGAGATGAGTCAGCATGTGATCGAGAAAGCCAATACCCGTGGCGATCTCGTGTGCGCCTGTTCCATCCAGATTCAGTTTGACCTGGATCTGTGTTTCATTTGTCTGGCGTACTATTTCAGCGGTTCGCATGCTCACTCCTTGGCTGGGTTTGTGCGCTCAACGCTTGTAATAATGTACCCGTATCCTCCGGTCTACCCACGCTGATACGGATGTGATCGCTCAACCCCGGCTTGTTGAAATATCGTACGAAGATACCATGTTCCTGGGAGAGCCATAGTTTGAGCTGCGCGGCATCGCGGTCCACTACATGGCACAGGATGAAATTTGACCTGGATGGATAGGGCTCCAGATAGGGAATGGAGCGCAAGCCTTCAAACAGTCGGTCACGTTCCACGATCAAAAGCTCCACGACCTTTATTAGATCTTGAAGATGAGTCAAAGAGACCTGTGCGGCTATGTTTGCCGCAACGTTGACGTTATATGGTTGTTTGGTATTCCATAGCGTGGACATCAGCCAGGATGGGAAGGCACCGTACCCAATGCGCAAACCTGCCAGCCCCGCCCATTTACTAAAGGTGCGCAAAACGACCAGATTCTCACGTGTTGGCACTTCGCGGATGCGGCTCAGTTCCGTCCCAAGATTCTTACCGGCAAATTCAATGTATGCCTCATCCAGCACAATAAGCAAAGGCAGGCTTAATAACTCATCAATGACTCCCTTCTCAAGAATCGAGCCATCCGGATTGTTGGGCGTCGCGAGGAAGAGAATTTTCGGCTGATGGATCTCCATAGCGTTACGGATCGAACCCATATCGATGGAGAAATCTGACTTGCGGGGAACTTCGATCACACGCGCCGCATTCAGTTCCGCATCGAACGCATACATGCCAAAGGTCGGTGGGCACGAAAGGATGCAATCCCCGGGTTCAAGCATGACGCGCATGAGCAGGTCGATCAGTTCGTCTGCGCCCGAGCCAGCCAGCAGGTTTTCTGCGGACACGCCAGTAAACTCTGCGAGCAATTTCCGCAGAGCACGGCTCTCCGGGTCCGGATAGATATGGGGGAAGTCCAGCGTGCCCAATGCCTCGCGCACCACTGGCAAAGGTCCGTAAGGATTCTCGTTGGCGTCCAGTTTGACGATCTGTGATGGGTCGCGCCCGATGCGCGCAGACAAGACTTCGAAAGGCTCGATGGGGATATAGGGCGGCAGCGACTCTAGATGAATTCGGGTCTTCATACCAGGCTTCCATTTCTCACACGCGCTGCGCTTGCGTGTGCATCCAGACTTTCAGCTTCCGCAATCGCAGCAGCAATTGGAGAAAGTTCCCGCGCCGTGTTTTCATTGAGCGCGACCAAACTGACAATTTTCACAAAATCCCACACGTTGAGCGGAGAGGCGAAGCGCGCCGAGCCGCCGGTCGGCATCACATGGCTGGGTCCTGCCAGATAATCTCCCAACACTTCAAATGAATGTTCCCCCACGAACACACCGCCCGCGTGCTGGATCTGCTCCACCCAACGCCAGGGATCGCGCACCGACAGCCCAAGATGCTCCGGTGCATATTCGTTTGCCAGTTGCACAGCTTCATCCAGATCGCGCGTCAGGACTGCACCGCCGCGGTTCTCCAATGAAGCCACGATGATCTCCGAACGTCCGCGCTCCTCCAACTGTCGAGCGACCTCTACTTCGACTTTGTCGATCAATGGCTGCGAAGGAGTCAGCAGGATCGCCGAAGCCAGCAGATCATGTTCAGCCTGTGCCAGCAGATCGGCAGCCACCCATGCAGGGTTAGCAGACTCATCAGCGATGACCACCGTCTCCGTGGGACCTGCCAGGCCATCTATACCGACCACACCATAGACCTGACGTTTTGCCAGTGTGACGAATATATTCCCGGGACCAAAAATCTTATCGACAGGACGGATCGTCTCCGTCCCATACGCCAGCGCCGCAATGGCTTGCGCGCCACCCAGCAGATAGACCTCGTCCACACCCGCGATCGCACAAGCCGCCAGAATAACCGGGTCAACAAGCAACTCAGAGAAAACACGATTAGGAGGCGTAACAATGACGATTTCCTCCACCCCCGCAACGCGCGCCGGGATGGCACTCATGAGTACGCTCGATGGTAAGGGAGCTGTCCCACCCGGCACATACAATCCCACGCGCCGGATCGGACGGATCATCTGCCCAAGCGTGCCTCCCAGTTCATTGGTGAACCAGGAGGATAATGGCTGGCGGCGATGGAACGTTTCGATGCGCTCCGCAGCCAGTTCAAGCGCCTGGCGCTGCGGGGAGGGTATTGAATTCAGCGCGGACTGAATCGACTCTTTGGAGGTGGGAGTCGGCTTGCGGTCCAACCCATCGAGCGCGAGAGTCCATTTTTGCAGGGCGGTGTCGCCATTCGTGCGCACATCCCGCAGGATGCGTGAAACGGCTTGATCGGGTGTCAGGGGTTCGCCGAAGAGTTGCTTGATGCCATCCAACACACGCTGGCTTACCGGGAACTCATCCGGAGGCATGCGCTTGAGGATCGTCCTCTTTGCGGTTTGCGGATCATATTGTTTGAGCATGAAATCTCCTTAACGTAATGCCTCGAGCATGGCTTTATACCGCGGCGGCACTTCTTCGAAGATGTACGTGACAGGTGAAACGATGATTCCACTCCCGCCGATCGAGCGCAGTTCGGTGATCGCCTGTGGCAGACGATCGCGCCGCACCACGACCGTCACAGAATACCATTTCGATTCCTGGTCACGAACAACAACCGGGCTGATCGTAGGTCCCTGCAAGCCGCCGACGACCGTTTGTGTGAACATCTTTTGGGCGATGGTTTCAGGAGTCTCACCGCGGATGTTCGCGGTCACAAGTAGATTCCCTTCAGCGCGAAGATGCGCCTCGATATATTCGAGCAGGCGCCGCCCCATCTCAAGTACCTCGGGACGGGTCTGCAGCGTTTTTCGATTCGCGATCAACGCGGCTTGCGACGGCTGGATCACACCGTCCGGTAGCGCGCGCAGGCGATTATCCTGCAGGGTTTGCCCGGAGGAAACCAGATCCGAGATCATATCGGCATAACCGATCGTTGGAGCCGTCTCCAGGGTGCCCTCCGCGGCAATCAGGTTATGCGGGATCTGGTGGCTGCTGAGGAAACGTTCCGTAAGAACAGGGAATTTTGTAGCAACGCGTAAGGGACGATTGAGAGAGGCAGCGTGTGACTGCAAAGATGAGATATCCCTTACATCCTTCCACGATTCGGGAACCGCGAGGGTCAGTGCGCAGGACCCAAACCCAAGGGCATCATGCAGTATCAGGATGTCTCCATTCGCGCCGCGTTTCTCTTCGATCACATCCAGTCCGGTAATACCAAAATCCACACTCCCCTGCCGAACACTGACGACGATGTCACCCGGGCGTTGAAAGATGATTCCCAGATCGGGGAGTGCAGGGACTTCTGCCTGATACTGCCGGGGATTGGGTTTGAAAACACGCAGCCCTGCGGCAGAAAGAAAATCCAGCGAGTCGCGTTCAAGACGGCCCTTGGAAGGTAGAGAGAGTCTGGTGGTTGGTGAAGATTGCATGGAACATCCTTTTGTGGGTATAAAAAAACCCCGGTCATGGACCGGGGACTGTTGAACCAAAATACGCTAGCCTGCTACTCAAACGCAGGTACGCACAAAGGAATCACCCGGCTCTTCGGGGATGTATAATGAGCATGATGATGGATGTGCAAATACAGGGCATTCATGTTGCGTGGCAGTATATCCATATCAGAACGATTTGACAAGTGTTGGTTCATATCAGTTTTGACCGGCAGTACAAGATGGTTCTTCATAACAACCGAGAGTGAATACAGTTTATCACCTTAATAAGAACAATGTCATAAGGGTTTCCCTTGAAAAGATGCATCATCGGCTAACAAAAACCCTGGCTTTGTGAGTTTCATATCGTGAAAGATCCCTACATAGATTTCACCAGCGTTAATGCTGGCGAATCATAAATGAGGAAAAGAAAATGGATGTTAGTGTCACCCCCGGCTTGGACCCGGCGCATGATCTTCTACATTATGGTCGCCAGGCATTGGATGCCATCTTTGCACCGAAAAGTGTTGCCGTCATCGGCGCGACCGAAACGCCCGGCAGTGTGGGTCGTACGATCGTTTGGAACTTGATCAGCAGTTCGTTTGGCGGGACCATCTACCCCGTTAACCCGAAGCGTACGAGCATCCTCGGCATCAAAGGCTATCCCAATCTCACCGCTGTGCCTGAGGTGGTCGATCTGATCGTCGTTGTGACGCCCGCGCCTACTGTGCCCGGCATCGTTAAGGAAGCGGTCGACATCGGCGTGAAAAGCGCCATCATCATCTCGGCTGGCTTTAAGGAAACCGGTCCGGAAGGTGTCGAACTCGAACGCCAGATCCTCGAGCATGCGCGCCGCGGCAACATGCGCATCGTCGGACCGAACTGCCTGGGCGTGATGAGCCCCGTAACCGGCTTGAACGCAACCTTTGCCAGCACGATCGCGCGACCCGGAAGTGTTGGGTTCATCAGCCAGAGCGGCGCGTTGTGCACTGCCATCCTCGACTGGAGTCTGCGCGAGAATGTTGGCTTCAGTTCCTTTGTTTCCATCGGTTCGATGCTCGATGTGGACTGGAGCGACCTGATCTACTATCTGGGCGATGACCCGCACACCCAGAGCATTGTCATCTACATGGAGACGATTGGCAACGCCCGGGCATTTCTCTCCGCGGCACGCGAGGTGGCGCTGACCAAGCCTATCATCGTGATCAAACCGGGACGTACCGAGGGAGCCGCCAAAGCCGCTGCCTCTCACACGGGCTCGCTGACCGGCAGCGATGAAGTGCTGGAGGTGGCATTCCGACGCAGCGGCGTGCTGCGTGTCAATAGTATTGCTGAACTGTTTTACATGGCAGAGGTGCTCGGAAAACAGCCGCGCCCACAGGGACGCCGATTGACCATCCTGACCAACGCGGGCGGGCCAGGCGTGCTTGCCACAGACTCGCTGATCACCAATGGCGGAGAGCTGGCACAGCTTTCGCCAGAGGCTATGGAAGCATTCAACCAGCTCCTCCCCTCGGCCTGGAGTCATAACAACCCGGTGGACATCCTGGGCGATGCCAGCCCGGAGCGCTACGGCAAGGCGCTTGAGATCGCCGCCAAAGATCCCAACAGTGACGGCATCCTGGTGATCCTGACCCCGCAGGCGATGACCGACCCCACCAAGACCGCCGAGCAGCTGGAGCCGTACGCGCAGTCCCTTGGTAAGCCTCTCATCGCCACCTGGATGGGTGGAAACGAAGTAGCCCCCGGCGAAGCAATCCTCAACAAAGCTAGTGTCCCCACGTTCCCCTATCCCGATACGGCAGCGCGCGTATTCGACTATATGGCGCACTACTCAGAGAATCTGCGCCTGCTCTACGAAACGCCTATGCCGGTCGAAGGCGGGCAGCTGGATCGCGAGTGTGCAGACAGCATCATCAGCGCCGCGCGTGAGTCGGACAGAACCATCCTCACCGAATACGAATCCAAACA
>JAICQC010000252.1 GCA_025938055.1 Anaerolineales bacterium
GATGGCTCCAGATGGCGTCGGTGCCCTGTGCGCCGCCGCCGGTCTCCTCACCTTCACCGGCATGGACAGACTGGAAGTGATCGATGTAGCCATCGGGTTCGTCGAAGTTGCCATCGCCGTCATAATCGTAGCGATCCCACACATCAAACGAAGCCAGGTAGGCATTGATATCTGCAGCTGACATTCCATTCGCGATTTGGGCGTTGTACCAGGCATCAATCGAGTGATTGACGAAAACCCAGGTCTGGGCACAAACGATGCCGCCGCAGTAGTTCCTTCCGTAGGCAGCCGCATTCCAAGGAACCTCTACCCAGTCGGTTACATCGCCGTTGACGGTGTAACGATTGGATGACTGCTCGATATAGAAATTGCGCATGGAAACATCACCAGGCGCCTCAGAGAAAAGCAGATCCTCGTAGTAGGCTTCCGTGAAATCAGATGTCCAGATCGTTGTGTTATCTACACTGCGATCCGGCTCAGGGATCTCGTTATGCAAGGGACCCGTATAGCTGGTACCAAAGAAAGGATCTACTGCACCAAATTCTCCAAGCACGGTCCAGATGGAATCTTCACCCTGGCGCTCAAGCTCAACAAACTGCCCATGCGCCACTTCAGCGACCGGCCCATCTACCTTACCGCTCACCTTGGCTTCAAATCCTTTTGCTTGTAATTGTTTCTGCATATCACCCAGCGGGTGGCTGGGGTTGTCGTTATCGGCCCCTATATTAATAAGTTCATCAGCAGCGTTGGGCGCTGCGCCCGCCATGGGCACCACGGCAATGACCAGCATTAAAACGATCAATAACGTGCTAAACCACTTTGCTTTCATGCACTATATCTCCTCTTATAGTCTTGAATTATGTCTTGCTATTAAATTGAAAATTTGCTGGGATTTGGGAAGGCGTCACCTCCTTAAGGAAAAACCGCCGAAAAAAAAGCTCGGCGGTCTGGCGGTCTGTCTGGCTGTACGCATCAACCCGGCAGATCCATGACTTTGCGTCCCCGTCTCACGGCGGGTTTGCCTTATCGAAACCTCTGAAGTTGATAGACTTCGTCTTAATATTATATTAGTTCTCTTAAAATTTCAAGGTTAATGTAACCTTTTGAGTACAAAGGATCTTTCAGCTTCATGTTCTCCAACGAACGATTCAGAAATGGATTCGTTGTAGTGATAGGAACTTTTCACGGTCCCCAGCGTCTTGAGATTCGACGGAGTATGATATGAGATCTATATGGATGATTTTACTGATAGTATTCCTGGTGACAGCGCTCGCAGCTTGCCAGCCGAACGAGGGCACAGCGTTGGTCCCGGAGACGGGCGCCACCGAATCCACGGACTCTACGTCAACCCCGGAGGACATCCCATTGCCGACCTCGCTCCCCGAGGACAGTGCAACAAGCAGTGCTGATCCCTCACCAACCCCAGAGGCTACCAACATGACACCTGCCCTTCCTCCCGATGAATCTGCTCAAAAGATGGTTGCGCTGGTCACAGAGCATCTCGCCCAGCGATTAAATGTTCCGGCTGACCAGATCGTGCTTGCAGATGTGAAACCCGTGGTGTGGCGGGACGCAGGCTTGGGCTGTCCCAAGCCCGGTGTGGACTATATTCAGATGGAAACCCCCGGCTATACGATTGTGCTGGAGGCAGAGGGTGAAACGTACAGCTATCACACCGATGAATCCCGGCGTTTTGTCCTGTGTAATACGTAAAGATAATCTTTCATCACACATCTCAGAGAGACTCTGGAATTTCAAAAGAAAGCACCTCATGCAGTCGCATGAGGTGCTTTCTTCTTTATTCTTCAGTGAATATGAAATTAGTTATCCGGGAAGCGGATGGGATCGCCTTCGTGCTGCGGGATTGTAACCGGGGCTACGAACAGCTTCGCCTCGGCTGTCGGGTCGATGCCAAGTATGCTGGCGGCTTCGAGGAGAACCAGATAGGCTTCACGCGCCTTCGTGACGGCACCAAGATATCTCCAGTCCCTGAAACGCTTGAGCGCCTCGGTGGCGAGATTCTCGGCACGGTTGAGGCGGTTCTTGACTTTGTTGGCGTCGGGGTGCGCCTGGATCTCCGCCAGCAGGGCGTTCGACCAGTTCAGGTAGCCCGCTGTTTCCCAGCGGTACATGTTGTCCTCATCGAATTCGCTGAAGGTGTTACTGACAGCCAGATAACTCATGAGGGTATCACTCTCATCGCCGGACCAGGCAAAGTAGAACTCGTCCGCCGGACCGTAGTCTAGCCCCAGCTCCGAGTCATAGCCGTCGTGCGGGTGAGACATTCCAAAGTGGTGACCACCTTCATGGACAGTAGTGGAGCTGAAGCCGTAGCCCAGTTCGCGATATTCGGCAGAATCGAACTCAAACACGTAAGTCTGGGTGCCGTCGATCCAGTTATCATCGGCAAAGCCCAGCAAACCAAACTGATCGCCTAGCCGTGCTTCGGTGGTGTTGAAGGCATAGATACCGGCAACGTAGTCGGTTGCATCGTAGGCAGGGATGTACTGGTCGCGGTTCGCGTCGAAGTAGCAGAACAACTGGGCAAAAGGATCGCCAAAGGCATTCCAGCAGTCATCCTCTTGCAGGACGCCTGCAAAGATCCGAAGGGCGCGCCGGGCTCCCTTATCAATGGGATCGATGTCAACCAGATTCGTCTCCCAGTTGTAATAAGGCTGGAAGCTGGAGAACTCACCCTGCACATAGTCCAGATTGATCCAGTCTGTGCCCTGGCTGTTCTCATCGTCCTCGAACATGGTAATGTGGACCACCCGGTCGCCACCCAGACCCGGCGCGGTGACCAGCGGATCATAGAGCGGCGAGGTGGTGAAGAGCAGGTTGATAGCTACGAAGCGTGTCACCCAGCCGAGGTCCGTGCTGAGGGCTGAAGGGTCGCGATAACCGCCTTCCGTGTATTCCCAGATGGGCGGCATGCGATAGTCTTCCACCTCATTTCCATCAAGGTCAGTGACATCCACAACCCAGTTATCCGTCCAGGCTTCGGGTCCGGCAGAAAGATCATAGAACCACAGGCGGCTGTCGGTGCCGCCCCAGGCGATGATCTTGCGGGTGGGACGGAGTTCTCCGAAGTTGTAGCCGGTATCCGGGTCGGGCTCATCGGTTTTGGTGTATACATGGAAGTTGAAGTCAGGGCGGCTGTACCAGTTGATAAAGACGACCGTATAGCCCCGTTCCTTTTCGAAGCGGTTCGCCAGCCATTTCTCCACCGAAGGCGCATCGATGTAGAGCACCGGACCTGTGACATCCAGCACGTTCGATTCCTGATCGTTGTAGCCAAGCTGGTAGTCAGTAGGGTCGCCCGGAGTCCCAATGCGCGTCAGATACTTGAAGAACTGATCGGTACGTGCTTTGCCTGCAAAGGTAACGTTATATTCAAAGTTGTACTGCAAGCCCATCTCCCGTCCAGAGAGTCCATAGAACTCCGGATAACGGACGAGTGGGCTATACGTGGCGGGTAATTCATTGAGCAGGGCTTGTTGGTCAACTGTGTTGTTGTCATAGCCAATAAAGACGATATTGATCGGAACCTTATGCTCGAATGTCACCTGTTCACCCGGCTTCAGGGTCTTCTGCAGATCCTTGGCAGAGGCAGGGCTGACGAGCACCAGGGACATCACAAGCACGATATTTAATAGGACAAAGAGTCTTTTCTTCATTACAAGTCTCCGTGAATGGGTCTGAAAAACTGATGAAACTGACCACCCGTTACAGACATACGGGAAGCCAATTGCTCTGATGTAGATCTGTGTATTTGGTTTGTCAATCACAGGGAATTCACCACCTCTTATCACCTGTGTTGTTCACGAAAACCACTTAAGGGCTTCACGTACAATGTTCTCCTCTATGGTTTTGGCGGGGCAAATAATGTCACCGATAAAAGATTTGAATACAGTTTTGTATTGGAGACGTGGCACCTCCTTAAATAAAAAATGCCGAAATAAGCTTCGGCGGTCTGGCGATCTGCCAGTCGGTACGCATCCACAGGCAGACCCATGACTTTGCGCCCCCGTCTCACGGCGGGTTAGCCCTTTCGTGCTTACAATATCATTATAGTAACCTTTCAGAAAAAAGCAATAGGAAATACCTAAAAGTGATACCCAAGGGGGATATCCTGACCTGGTTTCTTCTCCCAACTGATGGGTTTATAATCCTGCCCTATGTCCAGACGTACTATTATGATTCTGTTGATCATTGCCACGGCGGTCGTCACTGCAGGAGTAACAGCATACAGGCTGTACCAGCCAAATGCTCCGCGCCTCATTAAGTTCCGCCAATGGATGCGGAACCCCGCTGCCCTCCCTGAGTGGAAGCTGGCAGCAGGCTTTCAATGCGGAACTGCCCCCTTTCTTTTTCCGACCGATGGATTCGCGGGTTTCCTGTGGGGAGACTCGTTCGGATTACGCCACACACACCAGGGCATTGACATCTTTGCCGGGACGGAGCCGGGCATCATTCCGGTCGTCGCTGCGTATGCGGGCTATCTCACCCGCTTGCCTGAATGGAAATCTGCGGTGATCGTTCGTGTGCCAGATGACCCTCTCCAGCCTGGGCGGCAGATCTGGCTCTATTACACCCACATGGCAGACCAGTTCGGCAATTCATTTATCTCCTCCGAATTCCCAGCTGGCACCTCTGAGAAACTGATCGAAGCGGGAGAATTCCTCGGCTATCAGGGCGACTATTCCGGCGATCCCACCAACCCGGTGGGCGTGCATCTACACTTTTCCATCGTCTTCGACGATGGAAGTGGGCGCTTCAAAAACGAGCTGGAAATCAACAACACGCTGGACCCTTCACCCTATCTGGAGCTGCCTTTGAACGGATACGAAAACCGCGACCGGGTCCCCATCTGCGGAGCGGGCGTCGAATAAGAACATTTTTGAATCCGCTGAATACACTCAAGGGAAAGGTGATCTTGATCACCGGGTCGTGTGATGCGCGCGCAAGGCGGAGAGTCATCGTTAAATTTAGTAGAACCAGCCGGCAATAAGAACAACGAGTCCGCGTCCAGCGCCAGCATGAGATGGCTGGATGGTCTCCAGGTGGATTCGGTGCAAAATAACCGGGAGAGAACTGTGGAGTCGGTTCTGGCTCTGCTTGATCTGCAGACGGAGGAGCGATGAAGGAACTGGCAGAATATCGCGTAAATTTGATGAACAGACTCGAGGAGACGGCAAGCACGTTTCGTGAGGCTTGTCTGGCAGTCAACGATCCGTATGCGCCGCTGGATGCGCAGGGCTGGAACGTACACCAGATCGCGGTGCATACCCGTGACGTGGATGAGCTGGTCTATGGCTTGCGCGCCCGCCGGACGGCTGTGGAGAATAACCCGGAGTTCCCTAACTTTGATGGCGATGCTTATATGACGGCAAACTACAATTCCAGCGAACCTTTGAGCGAACTGCTGGATGGCTTGGTAGAAAACGTGAGAGCCCTGACCGAGCTGCTGCGCGCGTTGCCGGTGGAAGCATGGTCACGCGAATCGCGGCATCCTATACTGGGAAGCGGACTGACATTGCAGACCTGGGTGGAAAAGAACCTGGCGCATATCGAAGAACATTTGGAAACGGTGAAAAAGCAAAACGGGAATTGAACAATGAAATAAAAAATCCCTGTAGGGTTGAACCTCACAGGGATTTTTGACACGACTCCCTACCACAAAGCAAGACCCAGCCATCGAAACAACCAATCGAATAATGGCGGATAGATCTGCAACCCTATCAGCGCGACAAGGATTCCAAACAGCGCGCCCGCAAGAATATCGGATAGATAATGCACGCCCATTGCCACGCGGGCAAGCGCCACCAGCGGCGCCCAGATCCAGAGGGCGGCAGCCAGCGCCGGAGGACCCAGTCCCGAGGCAATTGTCGCAAGCAGGAAGGCCCGCGCCGCATGACCCGAAGGGAACGAATGCGGATCGGTATGGCGGTAGATGTGGCCCCAATCCCCCTCCGGGCGCATCCTCTTCACACGGAACTTGACCGCCAGCACCATGATTGCCAGCAGGCTGATACTGCCAAACTGGACTACCGCCCATTCCTTCCAGAAAGTAGTGCCGCTGATCCAAATGGCGAACAAGCCGATCGCCCAGAACCATGAGTCCCCGGAATGTGCAAAAAAGACTGCAACAGCGCGCAATGCGCCTGGCTTTTCAGCCACGCGCATTTGATTGGAGAGGCGTGCGTCGAGTTCGAGGATGGAATTCAAATTTATTTCTCTGTTTTGAGTCTGGGTTTGGTCACCCCCAGCGCAGAGGCTTTCTTCGAACTGCTTGTGCTCTTCTTCGCCCGAACGGTTTTTGCTGAAGGCTTCGGTTTCACTGCCTTTTTGGTCGTTTTCTTCACAGCGCGCTTTGGCTTGACCACGGCGCTGTTTTGTTGTTCCTCCAGGTCGGCGCGCAGCAATTCGAGCTGACTGGGCTTGTCCACATCCATGCAGGGTTCGGCATAGGGCCAGACGATCGCGCGTCCCTTGATGCCGATACGGTCACAGACGCGCCGGACCGCATCCTCCAGGGTCAATCGCCGGGTGAACAGCGCAAATAGAGTCCCGAAACCGATCAGGCTTGCGCTCCTGAGCGGACTCTTGCGTGAACCGATCAGCGATTCCCACATATCCAGGTGTTCGGTCGCCATGCGGACGTGGGTCACGTTCATGTCCGCGCCGCAGACATCCATATCCTTCAGATGCGTGTACGTTCTCTTCGAATCAGGAAACCGGGCTTCCATCACATCCCGCGGACAAACGCCATAATACAGATCATCCTTGGTTTCCATGCAGGTATTAATGAGCCAGTCCACCATTTCAGACTTTAGGGTGGGGATATCAGAAGAAACGACAAGCACGTATTTACTGCGCTTGTTGATTTCAAGAGCCTTGTTCACACCCGCGACAATATTCGCCAGCATGCGTCCCTGATTGGAGAC
>JAICQC010000361.1 GCA_025938055.1 Anaerolineales bacterium
CATCTCACCATAAACGTGCATGCCTGACAGTGGAATCATCTGCGCCAGCTCATGCGCCACATACAGCGACCGCTCCTTGAACTCCAGGGCACGGGTTGTGACCAGGTAATTCGGGCAAAGATTCACGCCTTCAAGCTTCGCGAACCGGGCGATCAAGAGGGATAAGGCACGGCAGGTCCACAGATGCCCCGGCGCGGTGACGATCAGGTAATCAATATCTTTGCCTTCATCGGTATTGTTCATCGCCAGCGAACCCGTCACCGCCACCATGCGCACGAACGGAAGCATTGCGATCATACTCCCGTAGCGCCTTGCTTTGCGCCACAGCCGCTCCGAAACCTTCGCCCGCTTCTTCCGTGTTTGTACGATGTGTTCGCGCCCGGGCAATGTGAAGTAGCCATCGACCTGCGCAAAACGAGTTATATCTGACAGTATTCGGGTAACTTCCTCAGGTGAAGCTCTTACCGAACTCAGATAGCGATATACTTCAGGCGCGGTCAAAGGATAGTCAAATATGTCGGCGTAGGCAAGTGTGTGAAAAACGGAGCGTAAGACTGCACTTGCCCTGGTACGGCTTAAGCCGCACAGTGCCAGGGTAGTCCCGTGTGCTTTTTGCGGGAGATTCTCAGTAGATACGTCTACCATCAGCGAAGCGGTCCTCTGGACAGCAGATCCAATACCAGTAAATGTGCGTATTAATTGTAGAACTATACATCGTGTAAAAGGTTCTGTCAAACTATTCTCATGCATCTTGTGATTGTCAGTCCATTTCCCCCATCCATTACTGGCATCGGACAATACGGTTATCATGTGACGCGCAGCCTGGCAAACTCAGGGTTGTTTTCCCGTCTCACCATTCTGGCAGGCGCAGGGCATAACGGAGAGCGACCCAATCACCTGGGGATCACGGAAATCGATTATTGCTGGCAGCCAGACTCGCTCAAGGCACGCCAGGCGATCCTTTCCCGTCTGAGGCATTTGAACCCGGATCTGGTCTGGTTCAATCTCGGCGCAAGCATCTTTGGGAAATCACCATTATCAAATGTATCCGGCTTGTTCACGCCGATGATTTCCGCGCGAATGTTCCCCACCGTCGCGACCCTGCACGAGCTGGTGGAACTTGCCGACCTGCGCACGCTGAATGCGCCCGGCGGAATCCTTGCACCCTGGGGTGCGCGTCTCCTGACGCGCATCGCCACACAGGCAGACGTCATCTGCCTGACCATGCAGCACTACGCGGACTGGCTTGAGGCGCGCGGCATGGATTGCGTGCACATTCCGATCGGTGCGTATCATGAGCCCGAGCTTCTCCCTGAATCTGATTCCGGCGAATTGCTGTTCTTCACAACACTCGCCCCGTACAAGGGGTTGGAACTCCTGATCAAATCCTTTACCCGCCTGCGTGCAGAATTCCCTCACATTCGTTTAAAAATCGCGGGCACAGCACATACGCGCTTCCCGAATTACGGTCAGGAATTGAAGAAGCACTTCAATGGAACGCATGGCATTCAATGGCTCGGACAGGTTTCAGAAGACAAGGTCAAGGATCTTTTCCAGAGCGCCCAGATCGTGGTGCTGCCATACGCTGCATCGACCGGCTCTTCAAGCGTGCTTTACCAGGCAGCCACCTGGGGACGCGCGATTGTCGCTTCTGATCTGGGTGAGATACGCAAGCTGACACTTGAAAACAACCTGCGCGTACAATTCTTCGAGAGCAACAATCTGGAGAGCCTGTGCAGTTCGATACGCCTGCTGCTCAGCTCCGAATCACTGCGGCGCGCCCAAACCCGGCATAACTTCGACGCCATCCAGCATCTTCGCCCGAACCTGACCTGTCGCCGGTACATCAAAGCTTTCAACCGCGCTCTGGAAAAACGACAAAGCACAAAACGCATCCCCCACCTGGAGTCCGCTTGATGCCGCGCAACGCGCGCCTGGCTGTTTTATTTTCCTCCCTCTTTCATGGATTATTGATCATCGCAGCGCGTTACCGCCTGAGCTACGACGCCTATAATCACATGTTCTTCGGCGACCATTACCGCATGGACTGGTGGTCTCTGTGGGACGCGCGCTGGTACACAGGCTTCTCTGTCAATTCATACCCACCCCTCGTCCACCAACTGATCGGTGCTTTGAGTCACCTCATCGGGATCGACGCCGCGTTTGCGTTGCTCCTGTGGGTTGTCCTTACGCTTCTTCCGCTTGCCGTATATGCCTTCGCGCGTATCTTCATCGGCAGAGCCAGCGCGGGCTATGCGGCGCTCGGCGCCGCGTTTCTGCCATCGGCATATCTCACGGCTCACATCTTCGGGCAATTGCCAACGCTTGCCGCCAGCGTGACCGCCCTTTTCGGCATGGCTGCATTGCACCAGTATCTTCGTGATGGCACCAGGCTGAACGGCGTTCTTGCTGTGTCACTGTTTTCAACGGTCATGGCGTTTCACCATGCCACATTATTATTTTTACCGTGGCTGGTCCTGGCGGTCGTATCACGACTTCTGCTCACTAAAGAGGTCTACTGGCGCACTCTCACGGGCAGGCTGGTGGTGGGAATCCCCTCCCTGCTCGCGATGCTCACCGTGATCTGGCCCTTCTGGGAGTGGGGTCGCAGCCAGTCGATCCAAACCCCTATCGATCACGCTTCGCGCCATAACTTTTTCAAGGACCCGCTTGCGCCGCTGCTCTTCTTTCTGCCGATGTACGGACCGCTCATGCTCGTCATCCCAGCCACGTTCTCGCTTGCACGCAGCCGCAGGCTGCTTGGGCTCGGCTTTGCATTCGGCGTGCTCTTTCTCCTGGGTCTGGGCGATACTACCCCTCTGCCGCGACTCTTCTTCGGCAAGGGCTGGGAATGGCTAACCTATGACCGCTTCGCGTTCTGGGCAACGCTGACCCTCCTTCCATTTTTTGCGGTGATCACTCTTCTGTTCCGGCGACGGCGTTCACGAGGCACGCGAACGAAGATATTTCTGACGCTCGCGGCCTCGTCCATCATCGTTGGACTTGTGACCGCGTTTCTCCCGCTCCAGCCCGGTGCTGTAGACATGCGCCAGATCGTGGATTTCCTCGAGGATGAGGACCATACAGGCTGGCGTTATGTGACTTTCGGATTCGGCGACCAGCTTGCGCTCCTTTCCACACTGACGACTGCCACCACCATCGACGGCAGCTACCACACCGCGCGGTCTCTGCCCGAGCTGCGCGCGAGCGGCATCGGTCAGATCGATACGGCATTCTGGGTTCCGGACGGACTCTCTGCACTCGACCCGATTCTGCAAAAAGCCGGAGAGCACGGCGTCCGCTGGGGCTTTGTGAACGTCCCGATGTATGCGCCCATCCTGGAGAGGAATGGCTGGATCAAGATAAAAACACTGAAAGGTGATGTCCAGGTCTGGGAAAACCCGCGGGCCAGTCCCCCAACTATAGCGAAGCCACCCCCGTCAGATCCGCTCGCATCGTTTTCGTGGGGAACGCTTCCCCTGCTTTCGCTGATCACTTCGCTCTCGCTCGGTTCGCTGCGAGTCTGGAACCTGCAAGCCGCAAGAGTCCTGCAGGGGGTGTATGCTTTTCTACTGGGCTTGCTGCCCGTTGGATTAACGTTCTGGTATTACAAAATCATCGTTCCCTTCCCGCAGGAACGTGTGTACTTTATCTACACCGATGCGTTGTTCTTCCTCACCGATGCCTTGATGTTGATTGCAGTCATCCTTTGGGGTTCTGTAAAAATCGCACGATCACAACAATTACCAAGTACTAATTACGGATCATCAGGACGTCAACTCTTCGCAGGAATCCTTCCTGTCGTTTTCTGCATCCTGGCGTTTCTCAGCATGCTCTGGTCACGGAGCTGGCATACCTCGCTATCGGTCGCCCTGCATATTTTGTTCATTCTCCTTTTTATAATTTCTCTGCGCGATTGGTCGCACGCATGGAAGTTTGTTCTGCTCGGTTTCTGCGCGGCATTGAGTTTTCAAATCGTTGTGGGTATTGTGGAGATCGTTACACAAAGCACTTCCTTTCTCGCACCCCTGCACTTGACCTGGCCCGGTCCGCTCGACCCTTCCGTGCGCGGCGCCGTGATCGTGCAGTTGCCGAGTGGGGAATCATTTCTGCGCGCGTATGGCACACTGCCTCATCCCAACATCCTCGGCGGATTCGCATTGATTTTTTTGCTTGGACCTATTGCCTTTTTTTTACGAAAGGAAAAGCCGAACAATCTCGCCTTGCTTTTACTGATTGGAGGTGTATCACTGCTGGCGCTCACGTTTTCGCGCTCTGCCTGGCTGGCGTTGATCGTCTTCTGTGGCGTCCTGGTCTGGAAAGCGAGATACTTTGACCGCAAGCGTCTCATCGTCCTGCTGGTAGTTATTGCGCTCAGTTTTGTTGCCACACTATTCCCGTACCGCGAACTGGTGAAAGCGCGGACGATAAATACGACCTCGCATGCTGAGGAATTCTCATTCATCGGGCGAGCCTGGCTGAATGGAGAAGCCAGGAAAATAATTGCTGAATACCCGTTGACAGGCGTAGGTATCGGGGCATTTATCATCGAGCTTTCAAGGCGCGCTGGCGTAGGTTATGTGATCGAGCCGGCTCATAACATTCTTTTAATGGTGGGCGCGGAGCTGGGGCTGCCGGGGTTGCTGATCGTCGTCGCAATGGCAGTTTCGATTGCGTATCGCTTGTTCAAGACTCAGAACCCGAGAGCAATCCTGGTGGGCGCGACCCTGACGGGACTCGCCTTCATCAGTCTTTTCGACCATTATCTCTGGACTCTCGCGCCGGGCCGCCTCATGCTGGGGCTGGTCCTCGGTCTGTTCCTGGGGCAGGAATCCAGTGAAGCATAACAGCGCCTCTCAGGTGGTGGTCAATGGACGGTTCCTCGCACGGCGCGTCACAGGCGTGGAGCGCTACGGGCGCGAGATCCTTCGTTACATCGGAGACAACTGC
>JAICQC010000152.1 GCA_025938055.1 Anaerolineales bacterium
CAAATTTTTCACGGTCGACAAAGAGCGAATGTTCATGCGCATCCACAGCGGTTTCGACGATATATCCCTGTTGGCGCAGGAAGGCGGTTAAGTAAGGATTCGACCTTGAGGAGACACCAATGGAAGGTCTCGATCCACTCTGGACCGTTGCGCTGGTCCCGTTTAATTGAACGTATATTCCATCCCAATCTTTGTTCTCTGACCTCACGTCTACATTGCGTGCCAGCAGCGTGATCCCTTGCGGTCCGCTGACGTCCACGTGATAGACACCGTTCGCTTCGGCACGCAGGTGTACCTGTGCATTGGCACGATCCAGCCACCAGCGCGAGATGGTATCGAGGGTTGCAAACCAGATCCGAAGCCGGAGCTGGCGCGCGGCTTTAATCGTCTCGCGCAGGGCTGCCTCGCACAGGTAGATGCGTTCAGGGTGAAGCCCCAGCGTGAAAAGTTCACCGCGGCGGTATGTCTCTTCGAGGATCGCCAGCCAGGGGTTGTTCATGGCAGCCGTGGAACCAAACTCCAGGCGATCTACCAGCGCCTCGTCATCTGGCACACAATAGGGAATACGAACAAGCCCGTTGTCGTGGCGCGGCAGGGCAAGATGATCGTTTGCCGAAACGGCGCCATAAAAACCGAGGACACGGCGATAGGACTCGGATTCATTTCCTTTGACAACATCCCACGCAATTACCTGACTGGTATCGTAGAGCAAACCTGCCTGCTTGATGGCTTTGAGCGTGTCTTCATTCCAGCGCAGGTACGGACATCGAAAACCGCTGACGGTCAGCCCGTGCTCTTCGAACTTCTGGCGTGCCCTGGTGAAATACTCAGACTGCATCTCGAAAGATAGCGGCTTGTGATCAATGTGATAATAGCCGTGGATCGCATACTCAAAATTCGGCGCTTCGTATTTCTTCGCCACACCCGTGTTGCGTGCCAGGGCAGCCGTGACGAGTGGAAATGTGGCGGCACAATCATATTCATTGAGAATGCCCGCAAGATGAGCAAGAATAGTATCCATCTTGCGTGCGGTGATCCCATACCTCCCAGAGATAACAGCTGCGCGCCGGGCGGTATTAAGCAGACCCTTCCCGTTGACGGCAACGCCGATGGTGTTGTTCATAGTTGGCTACCAGCCCATCCCCTGGTATCGCTCGCCGCTGACGGCTTCCTTGCCAGCAGCACGGACCAGGTCCACAATGACATGGCGGCCGTTGACACGCTCGCTCACATTCGCGAATTCGGGGGAATTATTTCCGATCACGATCACATCACTTCCCGCGATCACCTCGTCCACGGTGTCGGTCATCAGCTGGGCAATGTGGGGAATTTCCTTTTCAATATAGGCGCGGTTGGCTCCGTGCAGATTCGCCAGTGAAACATTCTTGTCGTAGACCTGGATCTGATAACCTTTGCCGATCAGCTTCTCGATCAATTCGACGATCGGGCTTTCACGCAGATCATCTGTGCCTGCCTTAAAGCTGAAGCCCAGCACGCCCACACGCTTGCTGCCGGCGCGGGTTACCATGCGATAGGCTTGTTCCACCTGCAGGTTATTACTCGGCAAAATGGATTCGAGAACAGGCATATTCAGGTCAAAGTGCCGCCCATGGTACAACAGCGCGCGCAGATCCTTGGGCAGACACGAGCCGCCGAAGGCGAAGCCTGGAGTCAGGTAATAAGGCGAGAGATTCAACTTTGTATCGAGGCAGAAGATCTCCATCACCTGGTGGCTATCGATGCCGCTGGCTTTGCAGATGTTGCCGATCTCATTGGCAAAGGTCACCTTGAGGGCATGGAAGGTGTTGCAGGAATATTTGACCATCTCTGCCACGCGGATGGGAACAACTCGCACCGGCGCGTTCAGCATGCCGTACAGCTGTTGAACGGCCTCTGCCACTCTCTCGTCATCGGCTCCAATGACCGTGAATGGAGGGTTATAGAAGTCCTTAATGGAACTGCCCTCGCGCAGGAACTCAGGGTTAAAGCACACCCCAAAATCAACGCCAGCTTTCTTGCCAGAGGTCTGCTCCAGCGCGGGAATGACAACTTCCTCCGTAGTGCCAGGCAGGACGGTACTGCGCAAAATCACAATGTGATAGGCATCCTTGGTAGCGAGCGCTTCGCCGATCTCAAGCGCGACCCGCTCCACATAGCGCAGGTCCAGGCTACCATTGGCATTGCTAGGCGTACCGACACAGATAATGGACACATCAGTGGAATGCACTGCTTCGCGTGAGTCGGTCGTTGCGCGGATGGCACCCGACTCGACGCCCTTGCACAGCAGGTCATCCAGCCCATGCTCGATGATGGGACTGCGCCCTTCATTGATGATCCCAACCTTGGTCGGGTTCACATCCACACCAAGGATCTTATGGTCATTGTCTGCCAGGCATGCCAGCGAAACGGCTCCGACATATCCCAAACCAAAAACACTGATGTTCGACATTCTTGTTCTCCTTGCTTGATAATGATGATTTCTACTTGCTAATGATAACTACGTTTCTTACCAGGTCCCAATGAGTGCGGTCAATTCTTGAATTTTTTGCTGCCATTCCGCCTGCTGGCTTCTTTGCAGGGCGCGAATCCCGGCGGTATGCTCCTCATAGGCAGACATCATCTTATAAACGCCCTGTCTGATGCCCATGCTGCTGTTGTCCACATGTACAGTCCCTTGATGAAAGTATTCTCGCAACAGGGACCAGTCCGAGGTGATAATAGGTCTGGCAAGCGAAAGTGCCTCGCAGGCGCCTCTTTGCATTGTATTGTCGCGCGTGGTCAGGCACATCACTGCATGACTGCCTCGCAGCAGGGCGTAATACTGCTCCGTGCTCAGAAAATCCGTAAATGTGACGTTGTCCGGCGCGCCCTCCAACAATTTCGGGTTGCCGCGGTTGAGGCGGCCCGTTATATGAAAATGCACACCATACATCCCATGTGCCGCTTCCAGCACCTGTTCGAGGGGTTCATCGGTGGAAAAGGTGTTGACAACCGTCACATTGAAATCGCCGTTGAGCGGATATGTGCCGCCGTCGGGAAATGTTGTCGGGATATCGCGGATGACCAGCGCCGGCGCGCCCCAGCCTCGCAAGAGCTGCGCAAAATGCTCATTCGTCACAATGGTCGCCAGCGCCCTGCGTGCCAGTCCTGCCCACAGCCAGCGCGGTTTTGTCCAGATGGGGAGCAGCATGGCTGCACTATGGGCATCCACGATATAGCGGCTGCCCGTCAGTGCGCAGTAGATGGAAACGAACATCACTGCCAGCCCCGGTGGGCTTTGCACAAAGACGAGACCCGGCTTCTTACGGAAGAGCAACCCGAGTGTCTGTATCGCCATAAGTGGATATTTGAAGAGTGCGCTCAAGCCGCCGCGACGGGACGTCACGTTCAGGAAGTGCAATTCATGGATCCCCAGCTCGCGCGCAAAGACCTGGCTGCGAGGTCCATGGCTGGGAGGTCCCCAGATGAGAAACAGCGAGCGATCAGCGAGCGTGGAGGGAAATCCGAGTGTGGTCATACGTTAATAATCTGTCTTAATAACCGGTCAGCATTGCGCGTGGCGTCGAAGTTCTCGCTCACCGACTGGCGACCGCGTTCACCCATCTGACGGCGCAATGTGGGGTCGTCCAGCAGTTGTGCCATTGCCTGTGCGAGAGACTTTGCATCACCCGATGGAACGAGCAAGCCATTCACGCCCCCGGTCACGACTTCAGGAATGCCCGAATGATCGGTGGAGACCACGGGCAACTGCATGGCCATAGCTTCCAGAATCACATTGGGGATGCCATCCCGGTCTCCATCGGAGCCCGTGACGCAGGGCAGGACAAACATGGTTGAAGATTTCAACACTTCAATCACACTCTCATGAGGGATTGCGTCCCTTAAAGTTACATGTTTTTCAAGACAAAAGTCTTGAATTTTTTGTTCCAGCACGGGACGCAGAGGACCTTCCCCGATGATCTGACACCGAAAGGCATAACCCTGATCCTTCAGTATCTGGCAGGCTTCAAGGAGATAGGAGAATCCCTTCTTTTCCTTGAGTTGACCGACGGCTGTAATCAGTGGCACTTCAGTAGAAACAGGCGAACCGGGCTGGTAGTCTTCCAATTCCAATCCATGATAGAAACAATACAGTTTGCCGTTCAGCTTATATTCTCTTTCGAGGTGCTGACGGTTATAGCCTGTGCAGGTGGCGACAAAACTAGCTTGAGATAGCTTGAGGTCGAGGAGCACAGGCTTGACATAAATATCATTTGCATGGGCGGTCACGCTGTAAGGCACCTTCAGCAATCTGCTGGCTACCAGCGCCATCGTGGAGGCGCGGTCGACGAAGTGTGCGTGGATGTGATCACACCTCTCCTGTTGGATCCGTTCTGCCGCGTAGACTCCTTCGGCAAAGTGCAAGACCGTTTTCAGGCGCGTGGCAAGATCCGGGTGTGGGCTTGTCAACAAGTTGAAGAGAGTGCCGAAGTAAGCGATGGGCTTAATCAGGGCGAACCGCAAATGCCCTCTGACAAACTGGCTCCAGGAGGCAGGCAGCAGGTACGAGGTAATCGTCTGGAGTTGTTCCTGATCCCTGGAGAGTTTTGCCTGCGGCTTGCGGACGGAGATCACCCGTATCTGCACTCCCTGCGAGCGAAAGGCACGAATCTCCCTATCGATGAAGGTGGTCGTCAAGCCAGGATATGTGCCGATGATGTAAACGAGTGAAAAATCTTTCATGTTAGTAGGTGGGACGGGGTCTGGGATAGGCGAAAGGGAAAGTCGTAGACGTAAGCCAGGCTGTGCCCTGGTCGGCTCCGAAACTGGGGACAAAGTCACGCAGGGTATGGAAGATGTCATGTCTGGAAGCACAAAGCGGGCTGCCATTCCATAAGGCAGGGCTTTCCTGTGGCAGGGAGCCGTATTCGTGCGCAAGCCGCAGGAATTCATCGCGTATGGCTTGATTTCCGCTCAAAAACTCTGTGCCGTTCCAAACAGGCAGGATCAGATCTGAGAAATCGGTATTAAGCTGGGGGTCTGCAACGACATCGTGCGGGTCATCCCACAATGGACTGAGTACTTCTCCATCTGGTATTACCTCGACACCATTCCAGTACAGGTTATGTTCCAGCACTAGGTTGACGGTGCTGTCGGGGCTGCCATCAGAGAATTCGTTGTCATCCTTCTCCTCAGGCGTTCCCATTCCCATCGTACCCGTGGGATCAGACCAGATGTTATTGCAGAGTGTAATCTTCTCGTTCTTCGGATTATCCGCTTTGATACTGAGGCGAATTGCATAGGCATGCGAAGGCAGATCGCCACTGATCGTGTTATTGATAAACTGCACATCCTGCGCCCCGCTGACCCCGAACGCGGCTCCGATGGGAATCGGGGAATTGCCCAGAAACAGGTTATCTTGTATGGTGACGTCCCGCGCTTCGAAATAGGGCTTGCCATCGTTGCCAACCTGAACAAAGGTTTCTCCCGAATCGCCCTGCCAGTTCAGGAAGATGTTCCTCTGGACCGTGATTCGCTCAGAACCCTGCATGCCATCATCATCTTCGTTGCTGTCCTTGATGACAATATAGTGCTTGGTGTCGTTTTCCACAGGCCTGCCGCTGGCAGCAAAATCGTTGAAGAAGACATTATCCTGAATGGTCACATCGGTCACACTGTTGACGTCGATGTGCTGGTCGGCGGCGCCCTGATTATAGAAGATATTGTTGCTAACCGTCACGAAGCGGGCGCCATTATAGATCTTAAGCAGGTCGCTATTGTAGGAATCGCGAAAGATATTATTACGGAAGATAATATGTTCCGACCAGACGTCCTCGTTTCGATAAACCTGAACCACAAGTGAATCGGAACTTGGACCGGAGTGCTGAAACACGAATCCTTCCAGGATCATACGGGTGCCGCCCGAGATGCTGACGACGGGTCCCTTATGCTGGAAAATCGCTTGATAGGGATTGATCGCTTTGAAACGCGTAAACGTTTCAAAACTCCGTTTGATACGGTTATCGCCGGTATAGCTGCCGTCCTGGAACCAGACTGTGCATCGGGCATCAGGTACTTCAGTGGCAGCGTATTCAAGGGTTGCCCAGGGCTCTGTCAGAGTCCCGGGATTCGCGTTATTGCCAACTGGCGCGGGCGCGACCCAGTAAACGCAGGGTTCTTCGGGAGGAAACGGCTTGAACGCCAGGTTGAGAACCAAGGCAATTGAGTATAAGAGTAGAAGGATATATCTTGTCGAGATTCGATTCATAAGATCCGGGTGAATCCTTAGGGTCCAAAGGAGAAATCCTCCACGTACATCGTTCCATTTAGACCATTGAGAGTGAGCGATGGCGCAGGCAACATTCTGAACTTACTTTCGAAAAATTACCACAACGACCCAGCTTTCCGTTCAACTTCCGCTAAACGAAAAGCTGGGTCTGCTTATGATTCTACTGTGAAAAGGTTTACGGCAGGTTGAAGGTGTTCACCAGCAAGACGGTCATCTGCCCTGCTTAATATCACTTTCTCATCTAGGGGCATGATCGACTGTCCGACCTATGAATGCCAGAACTTGCCTGCCTTCCTTAGAGGATATTTACGGCAGCCCATCCCAATCACCGGCGATGGGATGATCGCCTGCCACTCCCAGTGCAAAGACCATGTCGGCAAAGCCGATAGTGTTGGAGTTGCGCAGGTAGAACGTGCCGTTGCGGTAGATACCAATGGTGTCAGTCCCATTATTGTCCCAGTCGCCGGTCACCGGCTTGTCACCGGGCAAGCCATAGTTGATCTGGATGTCCGCAAACCCGGTGGTATTCGTGTTCTTCAGGTACAAGGCACCGTTGCTCGGACGGAAGACGCCGGTCGTGTCGATGCCATCCCCGTTCCAGTCGCCAGCGATGCCCACATCCCCTGGGCTGCCGAGCGTGAAGATCATGTGAGGGGCCCCTGTGTTATTGCTGTTCCGCAGCAGGAACGTGCCGCTTGAACTGCGATAGACGCCGATGGTATCAATGCCGTCGTTGTTCCAATCTCCAGCGATGGGCTGATCACCTGGCGAGCCAAAAGCGATTACAATATCGGCAAAGCCGATGGTGTTGGAGTTGCGCAGGTAGAAGTTACCGTTACGATAGATGCCGATGGTGGCATCGCCATCGCCATCCCAGTCGCCGACCACGGGGTAGTCGCCTGCCAGACCATAGTTGATCTGTACATCGGCAAAGCCAGTCATATTCTTATTCTTCAGGTATAGCGCCCCATTACTCGGACGGAACACACCCGTCGTATCCGGTCCACCTACACCAGGCTGGATGGTAGCGGTTGCAGTTGCGGTAGCCGTAGCTGTCGCAGTGGCAGTGGCTGTCTGTGTTGAGGTGGCAACCGTGCCCGTCGCGGTGACGGTTGCGGTGGGTGTACGTGTACTGGTCGCGGCACCCGTAGTAGGTGTAGGGATGATCGTGTTACCGATATTGATCTCCCACCACTTGCCGTCGTTCTCCTGCGGATCGGCGCCATTATCGACACCGCGGCTGACGATGTAGACAACATTGACAGCTGGGTTCACACTGCTCGGCGCATAGGTAATATCCGAGTGCAGATCATTATTGTCTGTCATGAATGGCTCGACGTTATAGGCAACCACAAGGGTCCCGCCATTCGCAGTGTTCACCTCGGCGATGTACGCCTGGTCCCCCCCGTGCGAGCCGCTGATCAAGATGTTTCCGGAATCGCTTTTGTAGCCGATGCCTTCAATATCGGTGAAGCCCCATCTGCCCGTGTCAAAGTGATTCAGAGGGCCATCGTCGCCGCCACCGACCACCTGGTTGGCGCCCAGAGTGAACCACAAAATTTCCTGATCGATACCACCACCAATGAAGAGCGTATTATTCCCATATGCCACATCTTCCACATCATATGGCGCATAGGTGGTAGTCGTGACAATATCATCAGTGGTACAGTACTCGCCGTCCGTTCCAAGATTGATCTCGAAAAGCTTTGCACCGCTATCGCTCGTGATGTAGATGCGATTGGTATTCGGGTTTATCGCCAGCCCGGTCGGCTCCGGAGAGTAATTTTCATTCCCTGAACCGCCCTGAGTATACGTGGTACAACTGGGGCCCTGTACGCCAGCGGTGGTGCCGGAGAATACATTAAATCCCTGCCAGTACTCCTCTTCCTCCACTTCGCTGTCGACGATCTGGAAGCGTTCCTCTGCGGGCCAGTAATCGATGCCAGAGGTATCGGGCGAGGACGGATCCCAGGCATTATCACTAAGATCCTGAATGCGTATCAATGTGGCTGGCAGGATCGTTGTCCCACCGGGCAGATCTTTAGGCGCCACCAGCGACAGCTCGACGACCTTATCGGCTGTTGAGGCTGTCTGGTCAGAAGATACCGACTTTGACGTGCTCACGGAAGCTTCATACAAAATGACCAGGTTGTAGTTGTTCGGGTCATCGGTACTGTCCACGCTTGGGGCGAAGACAATCGTCTTTGGATTGGTCAATCCCAGGGAGCTCAGATCAAATTCAGATACCTTGCTGCCGGAGGGGGTGATTTCGTACAGCCGCTGTTCGCTTGCATCCAGCAGATAGATGTTACCGGTCTGTGGGTTGAAGGCGATGCCCTGCAGGTCCACCGCTCCCAGGCTACCCAGGTTTACACGGCTCACACTGCCTGCGGCAGGCTCGTAGCTGAAGGACGCATCCGGCGTGATGATTACTATCTGCTCCCCATCGGCATGCAGGACAAACATTTTCCCGCTCGCCGGGTCGAAGGTAATGCCGCGCGCAGCCTGCAGGTTCACTGCATCGAGATTGTGTTCCTGAACATCGTCCGAGGTGGGCAAGCCTGATTTATCCACCGGGATTTCCGCCAGCTGGGTGTCATCACTGCTTAGCGCAAAAAGCTTATCGGTGCTCTCATTATAGGCAACGTTCTTCGGATCGCCAGCCGGCAGTTCCAGCCCGGACGTATCCACGTGATCTTCACGTATCCCGATGCCAGCCAGGCTGCCATCCGCTTTCACCAGCAGGAAGGCGTTTGCATCCGGTGAAAATGCCATTCCTTCCAGATCAGACAAGCCGTAATCGCCCATGTCCAGCGTTCGTACTTCCTGCCAGGGATGATCGGTCTGCTGGGCGAAAGCAACATATCCGGCTGTTGGAACAAGCAGTGCAATGATCACCATTAGAATGACCAAAATATTTAACGGAATATTCAACTTCGAAGCAATAGGAAAAAATACCTTTTTTGTCATTGTGTCTCCTCTGAGGTTTTTCGACAAAGGTTTGAGGGGTAATACTAGAATGTTTAAAAATTTAGGAAAATAATACAGGCAGTCTGAGGTGGTAGGTCGGTTCTATTTCCCTGCCTTTCTTTTCGGTCGGCGGGAGTGGTCAATCTTACCCTGACCACTCCCGCCGCCTAAATACTATGAGTTGGGAGTCTGACGCCTCCGTGGATCAACCAGGACTACGGAATACCGTCCCAGTTACCAGCAATGGGCATGTCGCCTGACACACCCAGACCGAAGACAATGTCTGCAAAGCCGATGGTGTTACTGTTGCGCAGGTGGAACGTGCCGTTGCGATAGATGCCGATCGTATCATCGCCATCGCCATCCCAATCCCCCGTCACCGGTCTGTCTCCCGGCAACCCGTAGTTGATCTGGATGTCGGCAAACCCGGTCGCATTCGTGTTCTTCAGGTATAAGGCACCATTGCTCGGTCGGAAGACACCGGTCGTGTCGATCCCATCCCCGTTCCAATCTCCAGCGATCCCTACATCCCCGGGGATGCCCAGGGCAAAGATGGCACTAGGTGTACCCGCACTGTTGCTGTTGCGCAGGAAGAAGGTCCCGTTCGAGGGGCGATAGACACCGATCGTGTCGATGCCGTCGTTGTTCCAATCTCCGGCGATGGGC
>JAICQC010000234.1 GCA_025938055.1 Anaerolineales bacterium
ACACGTCGCAGCGGGCGAGCCTATCGCTTCACAAAGAGTTGCCCCCCACTCGAGCATTCGATTGTTGAAGAGCCATTCTGGTTCTCCGCGGACCCCAAGGAATTTGAGCAGGCATATACATCCGAGGACGAGTGGTCGATTGAAGGCTTCCGGCACAAGTTCCATCAGCTGCTCTACGGCGAGGTGGAGACCACCGACCGCATGGGCAAGATGCTCGCCGAGTTCCCCGATCTGCCCTGGGGGATGCGCATGGAACTTGCTCACCAGATGTGGGACGAGGCGCGTCATATCGAAGTGGTGGCAAAGGTGTGCGAGGAAGAGCTCGGCGCAACGCTTGGCTACGGTCCCTGGCCGCTTGCCTGGTGGTGGATGCAGAATGAAAAGGACCCGATGCGCCGCATTTCAGTCACCAATAGCTGGGCAGAGCGAAACCTAATGAGCACCCTGCGCGAGTGGCGCGAGCATGCCGAGGAACGCGGCTACACGCGCATCGCTGAGCTATGTGACTATCTGCAAGCCGACGAACTGACACATGTCAAGCTGGGAACCACCTGGATCCGGGAGTTCACAGACAATAACCCTGAATATAAGAACGAACTGCTGGCTTGGAGCCGCAAAGCTGTGGACGTTGTCCAGGGTTTTTACAACAACGCCTATAGCGCCTCGGATAGCCCCGAACCGCGCTTCTCCTTCGTGCGCGGCGGCGAGAATGAAGACGACCGCGCTGGCGTCCCAAGCAATGTGATCGGCGAGTAACAGAGAATGGAACGAGGCGTTTACTTTGATGCATGGTTCCCCAACCAGCATTGCTATCATCCCAGCCTGCCGGGCCGCCGGCTGCGCATGATCAATCATCTGGTTGATTACCGCGCCACGACCCTCGTCTGGGCGGCGATGGGCGGAGGTTCGATCTCATTGCCCTATCTCGAAGAAGAAGCCTTCGCGCCGATCGACTCGCGCTTCCGCTTTTATGGCTTCCTCAATGATAGTGAATTTGTTAGAGAGTGCCAGAAACACGGTATCAAGGTCTTCGGCATTGTCTTCGAAGTCCAGGGCTGGGAAATGCCTGCCGAATTAAATGAAGATGAGACTCAAATCCTGTCATTCAACGAAGTACGCGGCGTTGGAAAGAAAGTCTGGATGGGGCTGCGCGAGTTTTCGCAGAACCGCTATCCCAACCTCTGGCCGCCGATTGAAAAGTACTTCCCCAATGGGCTCATCGACAGCGACGGCAACAAAGTCACCGATCTGATCGAGAACTGTGTCTCGCGCGACATCCACGGCGTGCCTTGCCACGCCCGCTGGGTGGAATGTGCTGACCGCGAGCACCAATGTTATCTGATGGATCGCAACAACCCGGTCTGGCGGGAATATCTCAAAGCCGTTATCCGTATCCAGATCGATGCCGGCGTGGACGGAATCCAGTTGGATGAGGCGGAACTGCCCATCACCAGCTTCCAGTATGGCGGCTGTTTCTGTAAGGACTGCATGAAAGGCTTACGGCAGTATTTGCAGGAACTGCCTGAGGACCAGCTTCCAACTGAACTGAGCGGAGTGAACCTAGAAACCTTCCATTATGGCGAATGGCTGCTGGCACAGGGGTTTGACTTCAAAGATCATCGCGAGGGCGCGCCGCTCTTCTGGGAATATCACCGCTATCAGACCCGCCAGATCGCCCGTTATTTTGGGGAGCTTGCTGATTATGCGCGCGCCTATGCCGCCGAAAAGGGACGCAAGGTGTTGGTTTCGGGGAACTTCTTCAACCTGGTAGCGCACTGGTATTATGCGATGGAGCCGAAGGTCGACCTGATCATTACGGAGATGCGCAACACGCGTTACCGCCAGCCTGCCTGGTATCGTTACGTCGCCGGGTTCGCCGCGGGCAAGCCCGTAATCGTTGCTGAAAATCCCTACGGCGGAGTAGTCCCGGACCTGGTCCAGATGCTAAAAGTTGGCAAGGGATACGATCTGTTCCGCATGTCGCTCTACGAAGCAGCAGCCTTGGGCGCGAATATGAGCGTGCCCTACGGCGCATGGATGGGCAGCGTCATCCAGGATTCGTTCAACCCGCCGCATGAGTTATGTGTCGAAATCCAAAGTTTTATCGCGGATCATGAACACCTGTACAGCCACCGGACTGCCTCAGAAACCGCAGTCGTGTATAGCGTTGAGACGGAGTTCCAACGGGAAAGCGGGCGCGGCATCTTCGCCGACAACCGATATAACGTAGAGACCAGCGAAATCGGTCCTTTCTGGCAAGCCTGCGAAGCATTGAGCGATGCGGTGCAGCCCTATGATGTCATTTTTTTCCCCGACGGCGACCTGAGACCTGACAACTTACAATTTGAAACCTTGCGCCAGTATCGCACGCTCATCCTGCCTGACTGCCGCTTTCTGACCAACGACCAGTCCCGGCTACTTCAAGAGTACCTGGCGAAGGATGGCGGCCGCTTGCTGGTAATGGGCGAATTGGGCACCAACCTCCCTGTCTCTGACCGTGAGACAATCCTGGGGCATACGGGCACGCGCCGAGTTGAAGTCAGCGCGGCATTTGATCTAAATTGGCTTCCATTTGGGCAGCAGCTCAATCTCTCCATTCCGGCAGATATCGCAGTTAACCTGCAGCGTGTCGAAGCCGGAGTCGCTCTTCATATTCTGCGCTATGATTACGACTCCGTGCACGATCAGCTGCCCATCCTGGATGAGTTGCATATTGACCTGCGCCTGCCCGAAAAATTTGAAAGCCTGGAAGTCTTCAGCCCTGGTGATCCACCACAGGCCCATCTGGAAGTTTCAGGGGACCTGCCCCGCGTGGCGCTCAAGAACCTTCCGCTATACAGTATTATTTTGCTCAAAGCGTAATCCGAGCAACCCCATACCTGTCAGCCGCACTCTCGTTTGAGGAGGAACACATGATCAGCAGAGAACAATTTGAATCTGCCCAGCAGCAGGCGAAGGAATATTTGTCCCGAGCGGGGATTGTCGTCACGCCGGAAGAAGCAGCTCACATTGAGGTTGCCGATTTCGGCTTGAACGAACTGGACAGCACGGGACTGGAGCTGGTGGTCTATGTCAATACGGACCGGGTCTGCGCCAAGGAACTCGTGCTTTTCCCGCGCCAGACCTGCCCGGAGCATTATCATCCGCCTGTCGCTGGTGAGCCAGGCAAGGAAGAGACCTTCCGCTGCCGCTGGGGTGAGGTCTACCTGTACGTGCCCGGGGAAGCCACTCCAAATCCCAAGGCACGCCTGCCGAAAGGACGCGAGCAGACCTATAACGTCTGGCACGAGATCGTGCTTCGACCCGGAGAACAGTACACGCTGATGCCAAACACGCCGCACTGGTTCCAGGCGGGAGACGAGGGAGCGGTCGTGTCAGAATTCTCCACGCGCAGCCGCGATGAGTCAGATGTCTTTACCGATCCGCAGATCCAGCGCGCTCCGCTCGTCGCGGAATAGTCATTAGTTCGTCATTGCGAGAAGGGCATAGCTCAACGAAGCAATCTCACCTACCATTCTTAAATACCAAATATTATGAGAGATTGCTTCGCTCCTTCTGGGCTCGCAATGACGGTAATTAGAAGATTTAAGAGAAATTCTAGTTTGATTGAAGACTAATATTCCACATGAAAAAAATCTTGCTTGATACCGATATCGGCACGGATGTTGACGATGCCGTCGCACTTGCCTATCTCCTCACTCACCCGAACTGTGAGTTGTTGGGAATCACCACGGTCACCGGCGAGGCTAAAAAACGCGCTTCCCTTGCCAGCGTGATGTGCCAGGCGGCGGGCAAGGAAATCCCCATCTACCCGGGCGCGGACCACCCCATGCAGGGACCGCAGCGCCAGCCCATCGCTCAACAGGCAGCTGCCTTACCTCGCTGGCCCCATCAAGCTGAGTTCCCAAAAGGTCAGGCAATAGACTTTTTGGCTGACACGATCCGTTCCCAGCCCGGTGAGGTGACTCTCCTGACGGTTGGTCCTCTGACGAACGCTGGCTTGTTATTCTCCGAGCATCCCGGCGTTGCGGAGATGCTCGCAGGCCTGGTGCTGATGGGCGGGAACTTTGATGAGGCAGGACCGGAAGGTCAACGTATTGAATGGAATGTCGCGGGCGATCTGCTGGCATCCGAGGTCGTCTACAGAACTCCCGTTCGCGTACACCGGTCGCTGGGGCTGAATGTCACGCAGCAGGTGATGATGTCTGCCGATGATGTGCGCAAAAAGTTTACATCTCCGCTACTGCGCCCCGTACTGGACATGGCAGAAATCTGGTTCGCCGGGTTCCATCCGTTCATCACGTTCCATGACCCGCTGGCCGCCGCGACCGTCTTCGAACCTGATCTATGCTCGTATCAGCAGGGCACAGTCCGGTTGGACACTACAGATAAGCCCGGAAAAACCAACTGGCAGCCGGGCGGTCCCGGCGCGCCACATCAAGTCGCGATGAGGGTCGATACAGATCGATATTTCCGGCACTTCTTCAACATTGTTGGTCGTTAATATGATTTCCCTGCCGGATCGCGGTCCTGGCTGGGGTCTCGCGTCATGTTATAGAACGCACTGCATTGATAATTAAAGGGGTTATCTATTCTATAAGACGTTTGAAATAATAAATTGTTCTTATTGTCACCCCAGAAAGACTATTAGTATCAACGCTCAAGAGTTCCCATCCCTCTGCACCCAGTTCATTTAGCCTGGCAGACACATTACGGTTATCTTCCTGCGAATCGAACCAAACAAGATTTTCTTTTTCGTTCATGACCAATTGCAATGTCATGTACTCCCATCTTTGCATCTTACCTCCTTATGGTTATTCGTCGGAAATTTTCTAGATACGTCCACAATATCTCGAGAGCCCCTTGCAACGATGTACCGGAATTCTACCTGATTCCATGAGAAAAGCCTGTTTCGAAGACTTCTCTTCATTGGACAGACTGGAGGAATGACGATGTTCTCCCAAAGATGTCGCCTATACGCAAAATAGGGCACCAGCAGGGTATTCGTACGTTCCGCGTCAAGCAGGCTTGTGACAGTTATGCTACATTTGAGTGGTAAGGTGATTTCTCTTCTCCTCCTTTGAAAGAGAACCGCGGTCGGCGTCCGCGGTTCTCGCATTTAAGGAGCATTGTATCCCGCACGGCCTGTGTCTCGCAGCGGTAAAAGGGCAACCTGGAGTGGTTGCCAGAGAAAACCAGGTGCTTATTATTCTGGGCTATGGCAGCAATCGGGGAATCCCTAATTGTCTCATCTGTAAATCATTACTATCATTGCTTTGCAGCTTCTATAAATACTTTTCGCAGTTGTGAAGCCTTATGAAATATTAAGAATTAAAGGAGAAAATATGGGAAGCTCAGACTTTTATATTGACTATAACATTGAGGTGTCAGATGTCACCGTCGACTTCAGGCATGAGACCGAGCAACGGTTGAGGGAGCTCGCCTCAACTCATTCGGACATGATCGGCGCGGCAGTTGCCCTGGAAAAAATTGCGAATACACAGACCTATGATGTATATCGAGTGCGTATTGTCGTCTACAAGCGCCCACAGGACATTGCGGTCACAAAACAGGACGCGGATCCCATGGTGGCGTTGAGAGATGCGCTCAATACCTTCGAAGAACAAGTTCGCGAATCCCGTGAAAAACTCGCGCAAAAAGATACTCATCGCGACAGTCAGATCCAATCTGTTTACTATGATTTAAGTGCAGATGAAATCTATGCGACGTATGCCAAAGGCTGGCAACCAGAGGATGTGTTACAGATGGACCATACAGAGATTGCCAGTCGTCTGATGGCTGAACAAGGCTTGACTCAAGATGCGGCAGACTTTGCCGCCGATCAAATCCTTGGCGTTGCTGAAAGAATCAACGATCAAGAGGGATGATTGATATTCTCCCGGAAGCAGAAAGCCCTCTTGCGAGGGCTTTTTCGGCGATGCAGTATCGTTCCCGACTTAATCACTACTCGTTAGTAGACTTAACCTGCTTCCGGCTTTTCAAACGGTTCATAGAACGGACTTCTCAGCTCGGATACTTTGCCGCCCTCCCACAGTCGCCGTAAAGCTTCTACTACAACGGGCCAGTGTGCCATATACTGGTTCCAGCGCGCTGCCCTAAAGAGAGCGCTCACAACCCGACCCTTCCATTCATCGCCGGTGGACAATCCGGTAAACATATTTTTATTATATAAAAGAAAAGCCTGGAATGCAACTCCCACAAACCCAGCGGGCGCAGGTCTCCGTCTGTGTTGGGGTTATTTACTCATGGCTTACATGCGTCTCGAGCGGCTCACCGCAGTCCGGGCATACTGCCTTCAAAGGCAACGCCGCTGTCGCCTTTTTACGCTCGATCGGGTACCCCGCCTTATACCATTCCATATAACCACCGACCAATGCGAAGGCATGGTACCCCTGCTTCTGTAAAAACGACGCCACACGGGCGCTCGTAAATTCATCCCGTCAGGTACAGTACGCGATAATCGCTTTGTCGCGCGGTAACTCAGCAAAGCGCTCCTCAACCTCCTCGGGCGGGATGCGCATGGAGCCCGGAATGATCCGTGTCATGCTGGGCCAGACGTGTGAGGCGATAACATCCAGGATCACCGCTTCACCGGCATCTATCATCGCCTTGGCGTCAGCCACGTTAATCCTTGGTCCGACAACTCGTGCTCTGCCCATAAGACTTTACAACCCCCATCCAGCTCAAAAAACGACTCCCGAGACCAGGATCACATTGGCATAGGGTGCAAACTCACCCGTGCGGACCACTGCCCGCGCATCAGCCGTCCTGGTTTTGAAATCAGGATGAGTCACAAACTCGACGGGCACACCAGGCAGCAGCTCCTGCACATTTGCCAGGAACTTTGGATTGTGTTCCCGGGCTTCCTGCGCGAGGATCGCCCTTTCCACCTTCATCTCCTCCAAGACGACCCTGAGCGTCTGGATGGCACCAGGGACACCTTCCGTCAGCGCCAGGTCGATTCTCATGGTGTCAGAGGGGATCGGCAGCCCTGCATCGGCGATCACCAGCGTATCCAGGTGACCCAGCGTTGCAATCACATAGGATAGATCAGATTGGAGTAGTGTCGTTTTTTTCATGTGGAGCCTCTAGCCTGGTGAATACATTTTGTACTCTTCCGGGACCGGTATGCCGCCTTCCCAGACCACGTACCGGAACTCGTCCGGAGAGGTGTTGCCTTCCGAATTGATCAACAGCACCTGCGAATCGGAGCCGAGCCCCAGCTGCTCGCGGAATCCTTTCGCGCTGGGATGCTGCATCAGGTAGATAAGGGCTCCGAGAGTCACGGCGCCCGATTCACCGGAGATGATCGGTGGGTCTCCTCGGAGCGGAATACCGTAGACACGCATCCCCATCGCGGCGACAAAATCCGGGCAGATCGCGAAATAGTCTGCTCGGTCCTTGAGGATCTGCCAGGCAATCGGGTTGGGCTCGCCGCAGGCAAGACCTGCCATGATCGTATCAAGATCGCCTTCCACAGTATGAGGCAATCCATCTTCTGACTGCGCGGATCGATACAGGCATGCGGCTTTTGTGGGCTCGATCACACACGAGCGAATTCCGTCCGCGCCAAACAGGT
>JAICQC010000057.1 GCA_025938055.1 Anaerolineales bacterium
ACCTTAAAAGAAGGAGACCACTGGCTTCGATTTTGGTTACCAAGCATAGATTAATAGACAAGGAGTTGAATATGCACACTGGAATGCTTTGGTTTGATAACTCGCAAACGGCCCTTAACATCAAAATTCAAAAGGCGGTGGATTACTACCATAAGAAATATGGTCGTACGCCGGACCTGTGTCTGGTTCACCCCAGCATGCTCGAACAGAATCAACGTACGGTCGAAGTGAACAAATTGACTGTCCGTCCCTACCGGCCCGTGCTACCGGGCCACATTTGGATTGGCATAGAGGACAAAAACTAGTCGAGTCCCTGTCCCTTGCACCTCCCGCAGAACTGGCCTGCGGGAGGAATTTTTTTAACCGATGGCCACCACGAACGCCACCGAATGACTCTGGCTGTGACTGATGCTTACGGACCAGGTGGTCAACCCCAATTCCTTTGCCTTGCTCTCGGCCCTGCCATGCAATGTCAGTTTTGGTGCTTTCTGTTCATCTCCCAGAATTTCAATCTCTTTCCACGAGACATCGCCGATGCCGGAACCAAGTGCCTTTGCAACTGCTTCCTTCGCAGCCCATCGGCCGGCGAGGGATTCGGCGCGTTTACCGCAATATTCCAATTCCGCTGGCGTAAAAATCCGCTCAAGCCAGGCTTTGCCCTGTCTTGAAATTACCACCTCAATGCGTGCAATTTCAATTAAGTCCACACCGGTTGCAAGTTTCATATCTTTTCTTCACGGGCTGCTAATCACTGATACCTTTACACTCTTCACGGTCCCGCCGCTGCGATCACCAGCTTGTCAGGGTCGATGAATTTTCGGGCTGTGGACAACACTTCTTCGGCGGTCACCTCGTTGACCAGGTCTTCATAGCGATGATAGTAATCCAGTCCCAGTTGATGGCGCTCGATATTTAGCAGCGCGTTTGCTACACCCCCATTTGACTCCAATGAGAGCGGCAGACGCCCGATGAAATTCGCTTTCGTGTCCGCCAGCTCATCGGCAATGACACCCTCCTGCACAAATCGTTTGAGTTCGTCGAGGATCAGCGCAGAGGCCTTCTTTACATTTTGTGGATTGACTCCCGCATTCACTTCCCATGAACCAGGACCCAGTCCCGCGCTCAGGCTCGAATAGGCGTAATACGCCAGCCCGGATTTCTCGCGGACCACATCGCCGATGCGGCCCATCATCCCAAACTGACCGAGGATATTATTACCGATCGAAGCGGACATAAACTCAGGGTCACGGCGCATCGGTCCGTTCGTACCGATGATCAGATCGGACTGTGATTTGCCCGCGATGCGATGATGCTTGCTAACCGTCTTCTTCAAGTGCTTGAGTGGAGGCAGAGCGGGCGTCTCCCTCTGTCCATTGACCTGCCAGCCGCCCAACGCGCGTTTCACCTGCTTTACAGCATCCTCCGGTTTCACACCTCCAACAATCGCCATCACCATCCCGCGCGGCCCATAATGCTCGCGGTGGAATTTCACGAGATCATTGCGTGAGATGTTTTTGATCGTTTCAGGAAAACCATCCTCGGGACGGCTGTAGGGATGGCCTTTGAAGAGAATCTTATCGAAGACCATCGATGCCATATCGGATGTATCTTCCGCACGGATGGCGAGACCCGTCAGCAGCTGTGCGCGCAGCTTTTCCAGTTCTGCCTTTGGAAATGTGGGCATCGTTAAAGCTTCGGACAAAAGATTAAGCAGAAGAGGCAGATCCTCGGCAAGCGAGCGCCCGTTGAACCCGGATTTATGAACACCCGTATTAAAGCCCAGCCCCGCTCCAACCGATTCGAGCGCGTTATAGATTTCATCAAAAGTACGGTTCATGGTGCCGCGCATCAGCGAAAGCACCGCGTATTCAGCAAGCCCCAATTTTTCATCAGGGTCGAATAACGCCCCAGCCTCGAAATATCCGGCAATGACCACGGATGGGCTGTTGAAGTTGGAACGTGCCAGGACGGTGATCCCGTTTGGCAGGACTTCGCGATAAATATCGTCAGGACCGGGCAAGGAATTCAGCTTATTCATACCTTCCCATCCAATGGGATGTACGTGCCGACGATGCGGCTTTGCGGCTTGAAGTATTCGTTTGCCACGCGTAAAACATCTTTCGCCGTAACAGCAGACAGTTTATCCAGATAGGTCTTGAACCAGTTGTAATCCGCGAACATCTCGGCATAGCCCAGCCAGAATCCCTGGTTGGTGATATTTTCGCTGCCGTACGCAAACAGCGCCCGCGCCTGCTTGATGGCGCGCGTGATCTCTTCCTTGGTCACCTTTTCTTCTCTGATACGCTGGATTTCTTTATCCAGAGCTGCTAGTGCTTCCTCAGGTTTACGCCGCGGGTGAACTGTCATAGTGATGGTGTACATGAATGGATCAATCGTTGCCTGCGCACCGCCATGCACACTGACCACGTATTCCCTGTCTGCCAGGGCGCGATAGAGGCGCGAAGTCTTGTTGGATATCCCACCGCCGAACATGTTGAGGTTGCTCGGACCTGCCAGCAAACTGTCCAGCACGGCTAGTGGGTAGAAATCTGGATGAGAAGCGGCCGGGAAACGGTAACAGACCTGCACGTAGGAGGTTGCGCCCGGTCCCTCCACCGAGAGGCGAACCTCTCCACTCTGAGGTGGTTCTGGGCGGCTTAGCCGCGCGGGTTCATTTCCAGCGGGAATAGGCTCGAACAATTCCCGGATGCGCGACAGCATCGAGTCTGTATCGAAATCCCCTGCCACTGCCATAACGGCATTGTTCGGGACATAAAATGCGCGGTAGTGGTTGTAGAGATCGTCGCGCGTGATCGAGCGCAGGTCTGCCATGTCGCCAATGACTTCGTGATGATAGGAGTGAACCCGAAATGCTGTCTGCTGGACTGCTTCGCCCAGGCGAAAGAGCGGCTCGTTCTCATTGCCTTCGCGCTCCGAGATGATGACCGTCCGCTCGGAGGCAACTTCATCGGGAATGAAGCGGCTGTTGCGCATCCGGTCGGACTCAAGCCGCAGTGCAAGATCGATCTTATGAGCCGGCATCGTCTCAAAGTAGGCAGTCCAGTCGAGGTACGTGAATGCGTTCCAACTCCCCCCCTCGCGCGAGATGGCTTTATCGAGCAGATTCGCCGGGAACTGCTCCGTCCCCTTGAACTGCATGTGCTCCACCCAATGCGAAATGCCGGTGCGCCCCTGCACTTCATCGCGCGAGCCCACGCGGTACCAGAGCCAAGACGAAATGATCGGCGCCGTATGAATCTCCTTTAGGAGAATTTTCAGTCCGTTGGAAAGGGTAATCTGTGTCAGGTGATCCTTCATGGAATAGTAGTTTCTAATGGAGTTGGCTCTCGAAGAGCCGGATCGATCAATGTTGGATCCATTGGAGTCGCATCCAGAGGGGCTGGACCCGTCGACGAAGAACAGACCTGCAAGCCGCTGACCGTTGCATCCGGTTCGATGAGACAATACCAGGGACGGACGACTTCCTGCAAGCCTACGAATGGCTCATGCAGTTCTGTTTGATCCAATGGAATATCCACGGGTACATCCAGCACGGCAGGGACGGTCTGGTCTACGGGGACAACCAGATTCTCGATGTTAATCGGCAAAACCAGGCCCTCCGGCAAGATAATGGTTGCGTTCGCATCCGTGATATTCAAGCCGCCGGTCCGCACCGAGACGGAAGCGCCGTTGATCGTCACCGGTTGGCTTAACGTGACATTGGTCGGACCGCTCACATTCAGACTAAATTGCACGGGAATATCTTTCTCCACATGGATATTTGTTCGAATACTCGCCTGATCCATTTTGACGAAGTTCGTGTAGAGTCCGCCCAGCAAGCCGCTCGCCTGGTCCATGGCTGTTGATTGAAGACCTTGCACATTGACACTGCCTAGCATCTGAACCACAAGAAGCAGGATAATGACTAGTACCACATTGACGATCATCGACAGCACACTGGCAATCGTCCAGAAAGCGGGAAGAAAGTTCCAGCGTCGTTGTTCTTTCGGTTGGGGATCGGGCGAGGCAGGCGCCGGAGCGATTGGCTCCCGCTCCACCGTGGAGCGATGGTCATCCCGGCGCGGCAGTCTGGCTTGGACGGAGTCATCTGCACTGACTGACGTTATTCTTTTCATCTTGCTGTGCTCTTCTTGGTTGGAAGCAGGTGTGGTCATACAACCTCCTCAGTAGGATGTGAATGCGAGGTTTCCCAAATCTTAAAATGACTTGTCATAACGAAATTATCTGTCAAAATTTGCAACGTTCCTGCAATCTTAGCATAGTTATGCATTTTCGAGCATCGCGATTTTGGTCGCCCGCCAGGCAAAATTGCCTGAATTTAAGCGTTACATAAACTTCAGACTGCCCGTCTTGTGTGTGAATTTCTTTTTGACTATAATCAGCCAGTTCTTATCCAGTTTTCGGAGGTGTTGTGATTGCTACGCATCAATATTTCGTCGCCGTAATCGGGGCGGGACCCGCAGGATTATTCGGTGCGCGCGAACTTGCCAATAAAGGCGCGCGTGTTCTCTTGCTCAATCGTGATATTAAACCGGGTGGGCTGGCAGAATATGGAATTTACCCCAATAAATATATAATGAAGGGCGGCTTGCGAAAGCAGTTCCGCCAGATTCTGGACCTGCCGAACCTGGATTATTATGGAAACGTGATGGTCGGCTCGCAGGGTGACCTGACGCTTGACGATCTTCGCGCCCTGGGCGTCCAGGCGATCCTTGTGACTGTGGGCGCACAGGGGACCAAGTGGCTGGGGCTGCCGGGGGAAGACCTCGAAGGCGTGTACCATGCCAAGGATGTGGTCTATTATTACAACCACCTCCCGCCGTTCAGCCAGAAATCGTTCCGCTTTGGGAAGCGCTGCGCGGTGATCGGTGCTGGAAACGTAATGCTCGACATCACCCATTACCTGGCGCGCGAGCGAAAAGTGGATGAGGTCATCGCGGTCGTACGGCGCGGTCCCGCGGAGATCAAGTTCGAAAAGAAGGAAATGGAATACGTGATCGACAACCTCGATCATGCGGCATTGGACGCCGAGATCGAGCGTGTCACTCCCATTATGCAGGCGGTCCATCAGGACCCGCAAGCGGCGAAAGCCAGGATCCTGGAAGCCCTCCCGAAAGCGCTGCCCAGAGTCTCGGATACGCGATTCCGATTCGAATTCCTCGCCTCGCCCGTTCGGATGATCGGGGATGAGAATGGCAATTTAACACAGGTCGAAATCGAAGATAACTTCCTGATGGAAGCTAATGGCGACACGAAAGCCCGCGGCACCGGGAACAAACGCTGCCTGGATGTGGAAACGGTCATCTTCGCCATCGGCGATAAAGTGGACGACTCCTTCGGGTTGCCCGTCGAATGGAACGAGTTTGTGAAGAATACAAGTCCGCGATTCCCGATCGATGGCATTTCCTATGAAGCGCCTGCGGAAGATGTTTTCGTCGGCGGCTGGTCGCGTCAGGCAAGCACCGGATTGGTCGGCTATGCCCGCAAGGACGGCACCAACGCCGCGAAGGCAGTCGGGCAGTATATACAAAATAAACAGCCGGTGGAGCCCAACCTGAAAGCTGTTGCTGAGAAGCTCAAAAGCCTGAACAAACCGATCGTAACGAAGGAAGATATCAAGAGACTGGCAGCGATCGAGATCGACGAAGCGCAAAAGCGCGGCGTCGAAGAGTTCAAATTCGATACGAATGACGAAATGCTCCAGGCAATCGGCTTGACCGAGACTGTATAATGAATTGCCCCTCTCACAAAGAGGGGTAATTTTTTTATTGTGGGAATTTCTACTATTCGGTTTCGTACCATTACGAACGTCACTTGCCTACCAAGTTACCTCGTCGAAAAAATATTGTAGCCAGCAACACAGCTAACATTGTTCCAATGGAGTGAGTCAACATGAAAAATCTTTTACGAGTCATTGTTTTTTTCATTATTTGCCTATTATTCATCGCGTGTGGACAACAGGTGACTGTCACATCGTTACCAACTACGACATTAGCAGCAACCTTCACTCCTGTCCCCAACTTGACGGCAACAGCTATCGTGGAACCTACCTCCAGACCCGAGTTTGTCCTGCCAACCTTGATTCCAACGATCGATCCGACAATGGTGCCTGAGCTATTAAGCAATGCCCTTTCCGTCCAAAGGATTGAAGGTGTTAATGGGCACAATATACAACAAATCACGGGGTGGGACTACGGGTTTGGCGATTGGAGAGACCAGTGTTCTGGATATGATTGGCTGGATGAGCATCATCTACTTCTTTACCCGGCAGCAGGTCAAGTAGGCGGCCCGCAGGGAGTTGGGGCAGGCATTGACATAGTCCCCCAACCTGCCGTCATCAACCTGAAAAGTGGAAGCACCTGGCTACCCGTAAATGTAACACCCGCAACATGCAATCGTGTTTACTGGTCACCAGAACTTGGAACTCTGATCACATCTGAAGTTAACGACGGTATTTCAACTGTCTCTACTTTTACATATGATGGATTTAGGCTATCGAGTTACCCGGGCAGATTGTTGTCTGTTTCGCCCAGCCGCACAAAAATCCTTATTTCAGAAGATACTCTGATCGATTTGAGAGCAAACAAGACAGTCAAGCTTGCATGGAGTCTGGAAAACTACGATGAGCAGGTACTATCAGGACTCTACTGGACCTATCCAGAAGAAACGCGTGTATATCGATGTTGTTATTTTTATGCGGATCTTAACACTGGAACCAGCCATCGCTTTGAAAGATCCGATTTTCAAGATACAAATGGCAATCATCTGGATCCCTCAGGGCTTTGGTTTCACCGAGGCCAATGGGTGCGAAACGACACGTATTTCTTAGTTCAGTGGAGCTGGATCGATGACGGAGATATACGGTATCTACCCATGTTTGATCCTGCTGAAAAATTGTTTTACGATGTGCGAGAGATGGCAGGGATTCCAGAGGATTGGATGTGCTATCAAACCACTGTTTCGCCGGATGGAACGTATGTATGGATGGTAGGTGAAGGCGGGAGTTACTTGGTAACCCTCTTCACCTTCGATGCTCAGTATTTTCCCGGTAGGGAGTCTCTAGATATAGATTGGGCGCCAAACAGCAGGTTTGTATGGCTGCAAAGCTCAACGAATAACACCACCCAATATGACGTCCTTTCTGCCGCTGACAAGGTGATCAAACCGCTTTCTGTAACGCCTACGCATGAATCAGAACACTGGTGGCACCCAACGGACAACACAATCGTTTTTCCTGATCAAGATGGAAACTCTCTCATGTTCCTGGATGTCTCAACGATGTCGTATCGGGAACTACCCTTTACCCTGCAGGAGACCTCACGTGATAGTAGTCTGGCGTGGAACCTAAATGGCAAAAAACTCGCATTTGTGGCAAAGAATGGAAGTGTCTGGCAAGTTGATTATCCAACACTGGAAAATCTGGAACGGCTAACTCCATCCCTGCCCGATGTGAGCGATCTGAACTGGTCACCAGATGGGAACTCCATCGCTTTCATCAGCGGTTTGGATATTTATGTTGTAGAAACAACCAGGTAAGAAACCTTGTGAAGGTTCATCCTGAAAATGAACTTGATGAGTCAGAACCTTCGCAAGGTTTTAGAATAAATTATGAAACGCGATCTGTATTTTAGTAAACCACTGATGAACGCAGCGGGATCGCTGGGATTCGCACCTGATACGCGCGCCGGAATCTCACTCAATACATTCGGCGCGTTCGTGACGAATCCGCTTTCGTGGCGTCCACGCATGCCTGCCGCTGAGCCGGAGGTCATCGAGTATCCAGGCGGATTCCTCCTTCACAGCGGTTTGCCGAACCCCAGCTTCAATGCAGCCGTGAAACGTTTCGCTTCGCGCTGGGACAGATCTGATCTGCCGGTCATTGTCCATCTCATGGCGGACCGCCCCGAGGAAACGCAGCGCATGGTGCAAACGCTGGAGGCACACGAGAACGTGATGGCGGCAGAGCTTGGCTTCGCGCCATTGCTTGCCGACGATATTATTCTGCTCACAGTGGAAATGTGCATGGGAGAACTGCCCTTGATCTTCTCACTGCCTGTGGAGCAGGTGCTGAGTCTGGGTCCGCGCTTGATGCAGGAGGGCGCGCAGGCGATCAGCATTTCGGCACCGCGCGGCGCTCTGCCCCGACGAGGAGAGCTGATCACGGGGCGGATCTATGGTCCGTCCCTGTTCCCTCGCGCGCTTGAAATTGTTCATTCTGCCGCAAAGCTGGGACTTCCCATCCTCGGCGCGGGAGGCGTCTGGTCAAATGAAAACGCCGAGGCAATGCTCTCGGCAGGCGCGCTGGCGGTCCAGGTGGATGCCGCATTGTGGAATCCTGCTTCTACGTTTTCGGCTCCAGCACCATGACCGGGATTTTTCGGCCGGCACGAGTTTTATATTTTTCGTATCCCTCGTAGGCTGAAACAGCCAACTCCCAAAACTTTCTGTATTCCTCACCTTCAGCTTCGTGTGCAATAAATAGCTCTGTTTTCCCATTCCACTCCACCATACACTCAGGGTGCGCCTTCAAGTTGTAATACCAGGCAGGGTTATGTTTACGTCCAAAGCTGGAAGCGATGAAAGCGATCCTGTCGTCGTCAAATAATGCAACCAGCGGCAGCGTGCGCGGTTGATTCGTCTTCGCGCCGATCGTAGTGAGTTGAACAATTTGCCAGCCAATAAACTCCGAGATGGTATATTTCCCTCTGGTCAGCCTTACTACTGCCGTATCCAGGCGGTGAATCCAGGGCGCAAACGAGGCTGTGACGGGGCGCAGCATCAGGAAGCGATGAATCAGTTTTTGAAAAGCATTGGGCGTAGCACTCATTTTTCCAGCCAGATTGTCACAGGTCCGTCGTTATAAATCTCCACCAGCATATGCGCGCCGAACTGACCAGTCTGTGTGGGGACTCCATGCCCGCGCAGGGATTCGACAAATCGATCTACCAGCGGCTCCGCGACCTCTGGCAGTGCGGCATCGATAAAGGATGGGCGGCGTCCCTTACGAGTATCTGCATACAACGTGAATTGAGATACGATGATCGCCTCCCCTCCTACGTCCAGCACCGAAAGATTCGTCTTGCCCTGTTCATCTTCGAAGATCCGCAGGTTGGCGATCTTCTCAGCCAGGAACCTGACCTGCTCCTCCCCATCACCATGACCGATTCCCAGTAAAACAACAAGGCCCTTCCCGATCTGGGAAATGACCTTGTCTTCGACCTTTACACTTGCTTTGGAAACTCGTTGTACTAATGCACGCATAAATGAGAATTAATTCGCAAAACGCTAACGGATCTTGTAGCCTGTCACTTTGAGAAACTCTTTCTTTTCCGCGGCTGTCATGTGTTCGTAGGAAAGGCGGATGGTGTAACCACCGATCAGGTTGCCGTCATCCTCCACAATCACCCAATCCAGGACTTTGCTGAGTGGAATGACGACCAGACGCTCGGTGTTCAAAGAAGGGTCAAGCAGGATGCCGTCGATCATCCGGGTGGTGAAGTAACCGTCGAGGTAATCGACAGGCTCTGTCCACATATCTTCATAGGCTGTCTTGCCAGTAAACCGGACTTTCAACCCGACAAAGTCATAGGATTCTTGCGGCGAGAGCAATGCCTTCCGAAGATTGCCCAGCGTCTGATGAGCCTCTTCTACCGCTGCATCGAACTGTTCGTCGGTAATCGGGGTACCCGCAACAGACGGGCTACATGAAGCAATAAACAACAAACAAATAAGGAAAAACGTCGTCAACTGGAGGGGCTTGTACATTCTAAATAAATCTCCAATCTGTGGCGACACCACCTCGGTCAGGAAGAATCAAACCACAACACTTAATAGACGCTACGGCAGCTGGATTGCTTCCCTCACTTCCTGGATTGTTTTTTCAGCAATGACACAGGCGCGCCTCGCGCCATCGTTCAGGACATTCTGCACGTAGTCCGGTTTGGCGGCGAACTCGGCGCGTTTGGCGCGGAACGGTTCAAGATGCTGGTTCATGTTTTTTGCGAGGAGCTTCTTGCAATCAACGCAGCCAATGCCCGCCCGGCGACATTCGACATTAACCATGTCCACATCCACCTGGGGTGAGAAGATCTTGTGCATGGTATACACATTGCAGACGTCCGGGTCCCCCGGGTCTGTGCGCCTGAGGCGCGCCGGGTCGGTTACCATTTCGCGCACGCGGGCAGTTGTCTCTTCGGGCGTGGAGGCAAGCTCGATGTGATTGTTCAGACTCTTGCTCATCTTCTCGCGGCCGTCGATGCCCAGCACCTTCTTGACCTCAGTGTGCTTGACCTGCGGCTCGATCAAAACCTTTGTGTTATAGCGATAGTTGAACGAACGCACGATCTCGCGCGCAAACTCGAGATGCGGCGCCTGGTCAATTCCCACCGGTACGACGTCCGTTTTATACAGCACAATGTCGGCAGTCATCAAAACGGGATACCCCAGCAGTCCATAGTTCACATTTTCCGGCTGCTGGCGCACCTTGTCCTTGAAGGTTGGCAGGTCGGTCAGTTTGCCGAATTGCGTCACCATGGAAAGATAGGTATGTAGTTCCATTACCTGCGGAACATGCGACTGCACGAAGACGATTGCCTCCTCCGGGCGGATACCGGCTGCGAGCCAATCGAGCACCATTTCTCTTGTGTTCTGCTGCAGATCCTGAGTCGTCTCCACAGTGGTCAACGCGTGGACGTCCACGATGCAATAGACACAATCATAGTCATCCTGCAATGCGACATAATTCTGGATCGCCCCCAGATAATTCCCCAGATGCTGGCGACCTGTCGGTCGAGCTCCCGAAAATACGCGTCCTTTTTTGGACATCAATGCTGCCTCCATGATTTGTGTCATTGCGAGGAGGCGTACGGTGCCGACGAAGCAATCTCCCGTTAACAAGCCAATCTCATTCTAAAGATTCTCCGTTTAAGTAGAGATTGCTTCGGGCGAGTGCCCTCGCAATGACATCTTATTTATTCTCCGACCATCTTCCGCACCAGACCCAGAACTTCTCCCGGCGCGGCGTGGCGGTGTGTTGACACTTTCGAATAAAGCAACTGTCCATTGACAGTCACTTCGAACTTCCCGCCGTCAGACGGGATGATCTTGATCTCTTCGATCAGATGCTCGTAATGCTTGAGCAATTCATCCATCAGGCCCACGGCCCGACCGGTGTAATGTCAGACCGCGCAATACATGATCTCGATGTTCAACATAATGTCTCCGCGAATTTTGAGAAATTATATCATTGCGGCAATTCCTGCAAAAACGCGGCAACAGTCTCATCTGCCGGCTCAGACTTGATCTGCCCTGCCGTCCCCACCTGGCGCAGCACTCCTCCCACAATGACGGCAATCCTGTGACTCAATTTTGCAGCCTCATTCAAGTTATGTGTGACAAAGACCGCCGTCCGCTGATGGGCTTTGAGCAACGAAGATAAATCGTCGATCAACTTTGCACGTGTCGGCGGGTCGAGCGCTGAGAACGGCTCATCGAGCAGCAGAAGTTCCGGTTCCAGCACCAGTGCCCGCGCCAGGCTGACTCTCTGCGCCTCTCCCCCGGATAACTGGCTTGCCCGCCGCTTCGACAGAGACTCGACGCCCAGCTGTTTCATCCATTTCCCGGCGCGCTGAGCTATCTCTTCACGCGGCAAACCGCGGAACTTTAGCCCAAGTGCAACATTCTGTTCAACGGTCATATCCATCAATAGTGGAGCCTGGAACACAAGCGATATTTTCCGGCGATATGCAAGCTCATCCCAATCCTTGAGAGATTTTCCATCATAGAATATTTCACCCTGCGAAGGCTTGAGCAGGCATGCCAGCGCAAGCAACAGCGTACTCTTCCCCGCGCCATTGGGACCCACGACCGTGAGAGTCTCCCCGCGTTGAACCTCGAGCGAATCGATGCGAAGCGCATGGAGACCATTCCTCTGAATCAGTACATCGCGGATTTGAATCATGATTATCTATGCATGTCACGTTTCAAACGTGACCTACTTCCTGGCGCCCCTCTGCTGGATCCACGTCAGCGCGAGATTGATCAGGTAGGTGAGGACAAGCAGCAGCGTGGAAAGAGCGAGCGCCTGTCCAAACTCGCCTTTGCTCGTCTCGAGCACGATCGCCGTCGTGAGCACGCGCGTCTGCCCGCGGATGTTGCCTCCCACCATCATCGAGGCGCCCACCTCCGAGATCACCGATCCGAATCCCGCCATCAGAGCGGCGAGCAGCGGCAGGCGCGCCTCCCGCCACAGGTGCCATATCATTTGACCGCGCGAGGCGCCAAGTCCCAGGAGCTGTTGTTGCAGACGCGGGTCCAGGGCTTCGAGCGCGGCAGCAGTCAAGCCGGTAACGACGGGCGCGGCGATGACGGTCTGCGCGATGATGATGGCAACCGGTGTATAGATCAGGCGCAAACTCCCGAGCGGTCCGCTGCGCCAGAGCATGATCGCGACGACCAGTCCCACCACGACCGGCGGCAATGCCATGCCCGTATTGATCACACTCAGCAGAAAGGAACGCCCGCGGAAATTCCCCAGCGCGAGCCAGGTGCCGAGAGGCAGACCGATCAGCAAGCTAATGACCGTTGCAATGGCAGAGACCTGGATGGAGAGAACTGTAATATCGAAGATTTCAGTCATGGTGCAATGTGTATGCTGTTGACCTGTTTATGTTCTCAGGGCACTCCCAGGTTCTCCTCCGACCGACCAGCATCGGGAAAGAAAAATGGCTCGCCATATTCATCCACGCCAAATTCGGCGATAATGGTTTGTCCTTCGGGAGAGGTAATGAAATCGGCAAACGCTCTTGCGCCTGCGAGGTTTACCGTTGGATGTTTTTCATGGTTGACTGTGAGAACATGGTAGATGTTCAGCAGAAACGGATCGCCCTGCACGAGTATTTCCAAATGGACATTGGGTTTATAAGCAAGGAAGGTACCACGATCTGTAAGCGCGTACCCACTTTTTTCGGAAGCGATCGAGAGCGTCGCGCCTTGTCCCTGCCCGGTTTCGAGATACCAGTCTTCGCCGGGAGGATTAAGCCCTGCCTTCTCCCACAGAGCCAGCTCCCTCATGTGAGTCCCCGAATCGTCGGCACGCGAGACAAAGGTCGTGCCTGCCGCGTGGATCTTCCTGAATGCATCCACGGGTGTTGTGCCGCGAATCCCAGCCGGGTCGGAGGCAGGCCCGACGATCACAAAGTCATTGTGCATCACGAGGCGGCGGTCGATGCCAAACCCGCGGGCGACGAATTCCTTTTCCGCCTCCGGTGAATGGAGCAGGATCACATCTGCATTGCCCTGTTCACCGATCTTCAGCGCCTGCCCGGAGCCTACCGCCACAAGCTGGACGTTATAACCTGTCTGTTCTGTGAATGCCGGCAGTAGCACATCTAATAATCCTGAATCCTGTGTTGAGGTGGTGGAGACAAGCAAAAGACCAGGGTTTTCAGGGGATCCCGGGTTGCATGAAAAGAGAAGAAGAGAAACGGTGAAAAGACAGGCAATTATTTTTTTCATTATTTCATAAGTGTACCAAAGTTGACACGACCCTTTGCCTATGTTATAACTCGTGAACAATTTACGGATTTACTCATCCAGAGAGGCTGAGGGACCGACCCTGTGACGCCTCGGCAACCATTCAATGAATCAGGTATTCCTGTCAGTGAAGCTGGTGCCAATTTCGGCGGACTGCGCCACGCGTGTGTCCGGGAGATGAGAGAGACTTGCGCTTGCGCGTCGCCTCTCATTACGAGAGGCGCTTTTGTTGGAAAGGCAATTCGTTGGTTGAGTAGTCCTGCGTGCTTTTCGCAAGACGTATCGAAACCAAGAGGTAACCTGAGAACGAAAGATTACTTGCATCGTGGTGATTTCGACACTCACTTCGCTCGTGTCTACTCAATCACCGAAGTATAAAGATTATGGAAATCAGTGAAACCCTGTACGTAACAACCGGCAAGGATTTTCGCAAGTGGCTCGAGGAGAATCACAAATCCAAGAAAGAGATCTGGTTGATTCAATATAAGAAGGCTGCGAAGAAGCCGTCCATTAATTATGTAGAGGCGGTGGAAGAAGCGCTTTGCTTCGGCTGGATTGATGGCACCCAGAAATCCATGGACGCGGAACGCTATGCCTTACGTTTCTCACCGCGCCGACCGAAATCAAATTGGACGGAGACGAACAAGGCACGCGCAAGGAAATTGATCGAAGAAGGCAAGATGACAGAAGCAGGTCGTGCAACCTTGCCAGAAGATGTGTAGAAGTAGAAAAGTTGAAGGTTGAAAGAAATGAACTGTCCCGAATGCAGCGCGCCCGACTCTTTATGTAAAGACCGTTTCGATGAATTTCTCGTTCTGGAATTCACCGACACAGGCTATGGCGCGGTCCATCATTTGACTGTCGCTGCATATATGGTTCAACATTCCAGCAAATTGACGCGCGAAGGCTGGCTTTTTGAACGGGATCTCTTGCGAGAATTTCTTGTGGAAAATAAGCCGCCAGCCTACATCAGAAAGCAAAACAAAGATGTCGTGGACAGCGGTAAGCGCACCTTCAAGATCAAATCAAAAACTGGCGTGCCTGTAATTAACAAAACGACATGGACGAAGACGATCCTCGATGTCCGCTCGGAGAATTCGGAGGTGTATTGTGAAGATATCAACGTCTGGGCGAGGTCGGTGCTGGATGAGGCAGAAAAATTTTCCGAAGTTTGATGATTTCGGAGATTTGAAAGGACTACTTGCTGTAATGGTATCTAGCTTGCAAGAAGTCAATGCGGTTATCGCGCACGAGATAGACAATACGATGTTCCTGTGTCAACCGCCTTGACCAACAGCCAGGTGCAAGATATTTGAGAGGTTCAGGCTTGCCGATGCCTTCAAAGGGTTGGCGCAGGATTGCTTCAATCAATTCAAAAGCGCGCAAGGCTAATTTGCGGTCAGTTTCGACCCAGTAGCGTAAATCCTCAATGAATTCAGGTTGAAAGACTGCCTCACGCTTCTTTGTCTTCAAGACCAACCTCGCGGCGCAAGTCATCAATGTTTTGTGGTTTGCCTTCATTTTTCAAAGCGCGAGCTAAAGCAACTAAAACCCGCTCAGCATTTTGCGGTGAGCGCAAGAGGTAAGCAGTTTCTGTCAGACTGGCGAGTTCATCGGCAGCAATCATGGCAACATCTTCTCCGCCGCGTCGCTGTATGATTACAACCTCACGATCCTTGGTCACACGGTCGAGCAATGTGGCAAGCTGTTCGCGAGCACTGGAATAGGTGAATTCAATGGTCATCGCTAGACTCCAATCTTGTACAGAAATACTGTACAACACATTTGGCGAAATGTCAAGAAGAGAGAGTCCGCTTCAGCGGACTTCCACGCACTGAGGCAGGTCTTCCCTGGCACCGCCCGCCAGGGCAGGTGTAGCCCGACGAACATTGGTTGGACAAGGTCCGCGCTGGATGAGGCAGATGGATTGGAAGCCTGAACTTTGTTTCGGAGAAAATAAATTATGACATGGAATTGGCAATGTGCATATGTACAATCAGCTTCTCAAGATGAAGTTATGAGTGCTGTCAGAAAAACAATGTTAGCTTTGACCGACGAATTGGAAGAAGTGGACTGCAATTTATCAAGATATTGGATTATTCACCCATTTTTGAGAGCTCTTGTATCTCCACAAAAAGATAATTGGGTCGCCATCTGGGGTCTGACAGATTATTTATATAATCTCGTTTTGAGGCAAAATAATTTCTATGGGGTAACAATATTTGCAGAATGTCCGTCGAACATTGATGGAGAGAGTGCATGGGAAATGATTGTGTGGCAAGATGGTTTTATCAAGGATTGGTTTATATCTGATGTTAGACAACATATCCTGAATATATATCGCGAATTACTGGCAA
>JAICQC010000062.1 GCA_025938055.1 Anaerolineales bacterium
ATCCCAGCATCACACCATGGTTGTGGTTGGCATGGACCGGCTCGAGTCCTTCGGTTTGCGCGATGATCAATTTGTTCAAGGCATTGATGTATGCCTTGGCGCTGGCGACGATGATGTCTGTATCCGCGCCGTGCCCACCGAAGACGCGCTGGTAGACAACCTCACTTTGCGCATCCATGGTTTGTAATCCGTTCTCGCCCTGAATACGGACTGTGACTTCGCCAAGCGCGTCGATTCCCTCGGTGATGGCGTGGACGTTGAACTCCAGTAACGTGTTCGGCGTTTTGACAATAGCATCGATCGCCTTGTAGGACGCATCCACCGGACCGGAACCCATCGCGGCATGCGTGTGGATTTTGCCGTCTGGTCCCTTCAGACGGACGGTAGCGGTCGGCATCCCGAAGGTGCCGCACGTGACCTGCATGCCATCCAGGTAATACACATCGCGCGGGCGGTAGAACTCATCGGCGATGACGGCTTCAAGGTCAGCATCTACGATCACTTTTTTACGGTCAGCCAGTTCCTTGAAACGTGCAAAGGCTTTATCCAGTTCATACTCATCCAGTGAATGACCCATCTCCGCAAGACGGTTGCGCAGCGCGTGACGACCTGAGTGCTTGCCCAACACAAGCTTGGTCTGGTTCACTCCCACATCTTCCGGGCGCATGATTTCGTAGGTGGTCTGGTGCTTCAACATACCATCCTGATGAATGCCTGCTTCGTGGGCGAATGCGTTCGCGCCCACAATGGCTTTGTTCGGCTGGACAACAATGCCGGTGTAATTGCTCACCAGCTTGCTGACGCGCGAGATCTGCTGTGTTTCGATCCCGGTTTCCAGGTTGAACACAGGCTTGCGTGTCTTCAACGCCATCACCACCTCTTCAAGGGAGGTGTTGCCTGCGCGCTCGCCGATGCCATTGATGGTCACTTCCGCCTGTCGCGCGCCCGCACGGATTCCCGCCAGCGTATTCGCGGTCGCCATTCCCAGATCATCGTGGCAGTGGACAGAGATCGTTATGCCGTCGTGCATCCCGGGCGTATTTTTGATGATGCCATCGATCAACGCAAAATATTCATCAGGCGTGATGTAACCCACAGTATCGGGAATGTTCAAGGTTGTTGCACCAGCCTTGATGGCTTCGCCCAACACGACATACAGGAATTCAGGGTCGGAGCGCCCGGCATCTTCGGGGGAGAACTCAACATCTGCACATAACGAGCGTGCATACGCGACCATTTCGGAAACTCGCTGTACCACTTCTTCCGGGTCCATTTTGAGCTTGTGCTTCATGTGGATCGCTGACGTTGCAAGGAACGTATGGATGCGCGGCTTTGCAGCTCCCTGGATGGCTTCCCAGGCTTTATCGATATCGGCTTTGTTCGCGCGCGCCAACCCGGCGATGACAGGGACCTTTGTGTCCGGCTCGCCTGTTGGCGGGTTGCCCACCTCGAGCGCGATCCGCCTGACGGCTTCCAAGTCGTCGGGCGAGGCGGCAGGGAATCCTGCCTCGATGATATCTACGCCCATGCGTGCCAGTGAGCGCGCCACCTCGAGCTTCTCGGCGGAGGTCATCGTGGCGCCCGGGGATTGCTCGCCATCTCGTAGAGTTGTGTCGAAGATCTTTACGTAATTGTTCATAGTTACCTCATGAATGTCACGCTCCAAGCGTGACTTACTTCTTCCAATTCTCCGGCCTCAACGACCTGACCGCCGCGCCTGCCTGCCACATCTCGGACTCGCGCATGGCTCTTAGCTCCTCGTCCAGTTTCTCGCGGTAGTTGGGGTCGCTGTTCTTCTCAAGGACAATGCGGGTCTCAACGCCGCTGGTCACGTTCTCGTACAAGGTATCGAAGACCGGCGCGACCGCATCGCGGAATCTGTCCTTCCAATCGAGAGCGCCGCGCTGCGCGGTCGTAGAGCAGTTCGCGTACATCCAGTCCATGCCGTTTTGACCGACGAGACGGATCAATGATTGCGTAAGTTCTTCAACGGTCTCGTTGAACGCTTCGGAGGGAGAATGCCCGTGTTTGCGGAGGACGTTGTACTGTGCTTCCATGACGCCTGCAAGCGCGCCCATCAGCACGCCTCGTTCTCCTGTCAGGTCGGAATAGACCTCATTCTGAAACGTAGTTGGGAATAAATATCCCGCGCCGATGGCAATTCCCAAGGCGATCGTGCGTTCATAGGCACGACCTGTAGCATCCTGCTGGACTGCAAAACTTGCGTTGATTCCCGAGCCATCCAAAAAATTCGTGCGAACGCTCCGCCCCGATCCTTTGGGTGCGACGAGGGCAACATCGATGTGGGGAGGCGGGATGACTCCCGTATCCTCCTTGAACGTGACCGAGAAGCCATGTGAGAAATACAGCATGTCTCCTTCGTTAAGACATTCCACGATGCTCGACCACTGTGAGCGCTGACCGGCATCTGACAACAAATATTGGATCACAGTTCCTTTTTCAGCAGCCTCTTCCACAGAAAATAACGTTTCGCCCGGAACCCAGCCATCGGCAAGGGCTTTGTCCCAATTTTTGGTTCCTGCCCGCTGACCCACAATGACCCTGACGCCATTGTCACGCATGTTCAATGCCTGAGCAGGTCCCTGCACGCCATATCCCAGCACCGCGACGACTTCATCCTTCAAAACCTCGCGCGCCTTCTCAAGCGGAAATTCCTCGCGGGTTACGACTTCCTCTTCCACACCGCCAAAGTTGATTTTTGCCATAATTATGGTCTCCTTGAATGATAATAAGTTCTGGTTTGACGATAGACGATTGACCATGGTCTATGGTCAATCGTCTATCGTCCTTAAGGAGTCATCTCCGCCAGTTCCATCACATCTTCATAGCGGCGTTCATTCATGCCGGGCATGCGGCGCACGCCATCGTTGACACCGCGCGTCATCGAGACCTGCCCCGTGCGGACCATTTCCACGATGCCAATCGGACGCAGCAGTTCGATCATGCCCTCGATCTTGTCCTCCGTACCCGTGATCTCCACAATGACCGAATCGGGAGCCACATCCACGATGCGGGCGCGGAAGATCTCGGCAAGTCCGTTGACCTCGGCGCGGCGCTCAGGTCCAACACGCACCTTGATCAGCGCCAGGTCACGCGTGACCACCGGGTGGTGAGTCACGTCCTGCACATCGATCACGTTGACCAGCTTATACAGATTTGCCTCGATGCGGTGCGCGTCGATCTCTCCGTTCGGGCAATGGACAACAATTGTCATGCGCGAGACATCCGGCTTTTCAGTGCGCCCTGCCGTAATCGACTCGATGTTGAAGTTCCGGCGCCGGAACAGGGATGCAATGCGGTTCAGGACACCAGGTTTATTTTCCACTAACGTGACAAAGGTATATTGCATTCTTCTCTCCTTTGGAGTGCAGGCTGCCCGAAGGGCGTGCTTCTGCCTACGCAACAGCAAGCTGTTGCAATCCAGATTTTTTATGCTTTTGCTTTCTCGGGTCTGCGGATCATCTCGTGGAGCGCCGCGCCCTGTGGGACCATCGGGTACACTGCTTCCTCCTGCTCCACGCGGAATTCGAGCACAACCGGACCTTCCGTCTTGCGCGCCCACTCGATGGCATCGTTCACTTCCTCGCGCTTGGTCACGAGCCTGGCAGGCACATGATGGGCTTCAGCCAGCTTGACAAAATCCGGCGTGAGCATATTCACGGCGGAATAGCGCTTCTCAAAGAAGAACTCCTGCCACTGGCGCACCATGCCGAGGAAGTTGTTGTTCATGATCGCGACCTTCACGTTCGCGCCTTCCTGCACGGCGGTCGTCAACTCGGCGGCGGTCATCTGGAACCCACCATCGCCGGCGATCGCCCAGATCTCCTGGTCCTTCGCCGCGAACCAGGCACCGATCGCGGAGGGGAGACCAAAGCCCATCGTCCCCGCGCCGCCCGAGGTGATCCAGCGATTCGGTTTTTCTAGGAAGTAATACTGCGCAGCCCACATCTGATGCTGCCCCACGTCCGTGGTCACAATGGCATTGCCTTCTGTGGCTTTCCATATCTCTGCAACCAGATGCGCTACATATAACTTGCCATCATCATCCCAATTCATGATGCTGCGCGAGTCCGTTTCACCTTTCCAGGCGGTAATTTCATCCAGCCATTCATCATGGTCGTATTCATCCACCAACGGAATCAAATCACTCACCACCGTCTTCAGATCGCCGATCAAAGGCACGTCGGCATACACGTTCTTATGCAGCTCAGATGGATCGATCTCGATATGGATTTTCTTCGCCTTGGGTGCATAGGTCTTTAAGGTGCCCGTCACGCGGTCATCGAAGCGCATGCCGAAGGCAAGGATCAAGTCCGAGTTCTGGATCGCGAGGTTCGTATACGCTTCGCCGTGCATACCCATCATGCCCAGACTCAATGGATGTGAAGCCGGGAAGGCGCCCAACCCCAGCAAGGTGCTCGCGACAGGCGTTTGGGTCTTGACCGCGAACTGCATTAACTCTTCCTCCGCCTTGGACATGATGACGCCATGCCCACACAGGATGATCGGTTTCTTGGCTTTTTCGATCAGGCTGACTGCCGCATCCAGCAGGTCGCGCGGCGAGTGAGTCACAGGCTGGTAGCCCGGCAGTTTCACTTCGGCAGGATACTCAAATTCACACGCTTCGATCTGCGCGTTCTTGCAGATGTCGATCAACACCGGACCTGGCCGCCCACTGCGTGCGATGTAAAACGCCTCACGGATCGTTTCCGCGATCTCATCGACACGCGTCACAAGATAATTGTGTTTCGTGATAGGGAGCGTGATACCGGTAACGTCAGTTTCCTGGAACGCATCGCCGCCGATCAAATGCGCCGCGACCTGGCCCGTGATAAAGACAACGGGCACCGAATCCATCATTGCCGTGCAAATGCCCGTCACCAGGTTGGTCGCGCCGGGACCCGAGGTCGCCATTGCCACACCTACTTTTCCCGAGGCACGCGCGTAGCCGACTGCCATGTGCGCCGCGCCCTGCTCGTGCCGCACCAAAACATGATGAACCGGATAGTTCAACATCGCATCGTAGATCGGCATGTTCGCCCCGCCGGGATAACCGAACACGACATCTACCCCCTCACGTACCAGACATTCCCAAACGATTTCTGCACCTTTTAGTTTCATGATTGCTCCTTTTTCATGTCATTGCGAGGAGGGCGCTTTCCCCGACAAAGCAATCTCCTCGAAAGCTATAGATCCTTTGCAAAGTGACTCCTCCGTTAAACAGGAGATTGCTTCGCCCTGTTAGGGCTCGCAATGACATTAACTCTGCAACACCGCGCCCGTGTCTGCGCTGGTGACAAAATATGAATATCGCTTTAGCCATTTGGATGTTGTTTTCGATTGGAAAGGAGACAGGGCTTCCAGACGGCTCTGGATTTCCTCTTCACTCAAGCGGACATCGAGCCTGCGCTCCGTTAAATCGATCACGATCACATCCCCCGGCTGGAGCGCGGCAATCGGACCGCGCGCCGCGGCTTCAGGGGAAACATGACCGATGCATGCGCCGCGCGTCCCGCCGCTGAAGCGACCATCGGTGATCAACGCAACCTTATCGCCCAGCCCCATGCCCATGATCGCGGAGGTGGGCGAGAGCATCTCCTGCATCCCGGGTCCACCCTTTGGACCTTCGTAGCGCACGACAACACAATCGCCCGCTTTGACCTTCCCGCCCAGGATTCCCGCCATGGCTTCCTCCTGAGATTCAAAGATCACTGCCGGTCCCTCGAACTTCATCATCGCTTCGCCGACGCCGCCCACTTTCACCACCGCACCCTTCGGAGCGAGATTGCCAAACAAAACAGAGAGACCACCACGCTTCGAATGGGCATTGTCGTACCGCCGAATCACTTCTTCATCTTTAATATCAACGCCTTGAATCGACTCTCCCAGAGTAGTCCCGCTTACAGTCAGCCTGTCAAAATGCAGCATGCCTGTGCCCCACTGGATCTCGTTCAATATCGCCGGGATCCCCCCGGCGCGATGGACATCCTCCATGTGCCATTTGCCCGCCGGGCTCACCTTGCAAATATGCGGCACTTTATCTGCCACAGTATTGATGCGCTCCAGCGGATAGTCCACGCCGGCTTCGTTTGCCAGCGCCAAGGTGTGCAGAACGGTATTGGTCGAGCCGCCCATTGCCATATCGAGCGCGAACGCATCGTCGATTGCGTCGGGCGTGACAATATCGCGCGGCTTGATATCCCGTTCCAGGAGCGTGAAGATCTGGGAGGCGGCTTTTCTCGCCAGCGCTTCACGTTCGGGCGTCTTCGCCAGTGCCGAGCCGTTATAGGGCAATGCAAGTCCGATGGCTTCCATCAAACAGTTCATGGAGTTGGCAGTGAACATCCCCGAACAGGAGCCACAGGATGGGCAGGCAAATTTTTCCAAAGTGGTTAATCGTTTCTCGTCTATCTTTCCCGCTGAATATGCCCCCACGCCTTCGAACACTGAAATCAAATCGATGGTCTCTCCTTCAGGCGTCATCCCCGCTTTCATCGCGCCGCCGGAGATAAAGATGGTCGGGATGTTGACTCTCATCGCAGCCAGCAGCATGCCGGGCACGATCTTATCGCAGTTGGGGATACAGACCATCGCGTCAAACCTGTGCGCCTCGATCATCGTTTCGACGCAGTCGGCGATCAACTCCCGTGAAGGCAGCGAGTACTTCATCCCCATGTGACCCATCGCGATCCCGTCGTCCACACCGATGGTGTTGAACTCGAACGGCACGCCACCCGCGGCGCGGACCGCATCCTTCACCAGCTTGCCGAAGTCCTGCAAATGCACATGCCCCGGAACAATATCCACATACGAATTGACAATGGCAACAAACGGCTTTTGGAAATCCTCGTCCTTCAAACCTGTGGCACGCAGCAAGGCACGATGCGGCGCTTTCTCATATCCTTTTTTGACGGTATCTGATCGCATGTCTCTTTTCCTTCGATGAATAGGTATAAAAAGAACCGCCCGTGGTTAGGGCGGCTCTTTGCACTTACTAAGGTGTGCTACTTTTTCACTCTCACCTTTGCCATCCTAACCGAAACCAGGTCCTTAATAATAAGGACCGCAATAAGGACGACAATAAGGGAGAGGGATAATATTGGATTCATATAAGCTGTGGGTATTTCGCCCGATTATAGGCAGATTCGGAAATAAGTCAAGGGGCTTGAGGAGGGTTCGGAAAACCTGTACGGTCTGCATGGGTAACCTTTTCATTCATCACCCCTCTTGACTCATTCGCATCACTGGCATAGAATACCGCCCAATATGCTTAAACACGGTTTCGGTACTATGTCCATGACCACTACCTCCGGGTTCCCCCGTGAGGGTTTTGTGCTTGGACATAAATAACCGAAGCGCAGGTTATCTAAAAAACACACAACGCCTCACGGAAACGTGGGGCGTTTTTGTTTACTAGAACTTAAACACAAAGGACACGATGGTCACTAAGGTTTGAAGAATGGTGATCGTGTTTCCTTCCTCAGCTTTGTGTCCTTAGTGCCCTTCGTGTTTAAAGATTTTCAAGGAGTACGATTATGCCAGACTCAAATCAAACGCTTGTCCACAGGACTGCTTCGCTGGTCATGAAATTTGGAGGCACATCCGTCGGCTCGGCGGATGCGCTGACCCAGGCGATTCAAATCATCAAAGATGCGCGCGGTCAATATTCGCGCGTGGTGGTGATCACTTCCGCAATGTCTGGTGTTACCGATCTCCTGTTGAAATCCGCGACGCTCGCCGCGCAGGGGAACGTCGAATCGCTGGCAGCCGCAGAATCGACACTGAGGGAAAAGCACTTCTCTGCGGCGGATGCGCTTATTATCAACTCGGAGTTGCGAGACAAAACGAAACAGCAGATCAATTGCCTGGTCGAATCTCTTGTGGATTTATGCCGGGCAATTGCCGTGCTCGGCGAAGCCAGCCCTCGTGCGCTGGATGCGGTCGCCTCGTTGGGGGAACGGATGAGCATCCGCTTGCTGGGAGCGGTGGCAGAGAGCGCGGGGATCCAAGGGCAGGTGATTGAGTCAAGTGAATTCATTGTCACGAACTCACACTTCCAAAATGCACATCCTGATTTTGAGGCGACAACTGAAAAGACACGCGGCTGCCTGAATCCCATCCTGGATGGAGGCGCGGTTGTATTCACAACCGGCTTTATCGGCGCGACGCCTGATGGCGTGATTACCACATTGGGACGCGGTGGCAGCGACTATTCCGCCGGAATCATCGGATCGGTGCTGCCTGCTGATGACGTATGGATCTGGACCGATGTGGACGGCGTGATGACTGCTGACCCACGCCTCGTACCTTCCGCCAGGACGTTGCCTGAAATCAATTACAGTGAGATCGCTGAGCTTGCGTATTATGGAGCAAAAGTCCTGCATCCAAAGACGATCCGCCCGGTTGTGGAGGCGGGAATCGGACTGCGCATCTGCAACACGTTCAACCCCTCCCATCCTGGCTCGCGACTGATCGCCAACGGGCATGTCAATGGAAAAGTGTATCAAGGTGAACAGGTCATCAAAGCAGTGACCGCCATCCGCAAGCAGAAGCTGGTGACGATCGAAGGACGCGGCATGCTTGGCGTCCCCGGTGTGGCAGCACGGGCATTTGGCGCCGTCGCCTCCACGGGGACGAGTGTTCCGCTCATTACACAGGCTTCCTCGGAACAGTCCATTTGTTTTGCGATTCCGACCGAATCAGCAGACCAGGTATTGAACGCATTGCGACAGAACTTTGCCATCGAAATTTCCGAGCGCGATATTGATCGTGTCTGGGCGACGGATGAAGTTGCCATTATCACGATTGTCGGAATCGGCATGCGGCATACCCCCGGTGTGGCTGGCAGAATTTTCGGCCAGCTGGGAAATAAAGGCGTGAATGTCCTCGCGATTGCCCAGGGCTCATCGGAAGTGTCCATTAGTCTGGTCGTGGATACAGCAGATATCGAATCGGCGGTCAAGGCAGTGCATGAGTTGATCGTGAATTAATCCTCGCGTTGAGCGGAGCGACCTGACAGGGGAGCGCAGTCGAAGCGCACGTAACCTTCAGCCCTGCCCTTCGACTGCAAGGCTTCAGACTGCACTCAGCCTTTCCGCTCAGGGCGAAAGTATTCCATATAAGGAGAAATTATTATGTCATCCCAAATCCCTGTAGCTGTCCTCGGCGCGACCGGCTCTGTCGGTCAGCGATTTATCTCCTTGCTCGATAACCATCCCTGGTTTAAAGTTGTTGCCCTGGCTGCCTCAGACCGGTCGGTCGGGCAAAAATACTCGCAAGCCGCGCGCTGGGTATTGAATGAGCCCATACCAGAGTATGCGCGTGAAATGGTTGTCGTACCTGCAACGCCTGATTGTATCGATGCACGAATCGTCTTCTCCGCCTTACACAATGAGATCGCAAAAGACCTCGAACCCCAGTTCGCCCAGGCCGGTGTGGCAGTCTGTTCCAACGCATCGTCGTATCGCCGCGGTGAAGACGTGCCGCTGCTGCTCCCGGAGATCAATGCGGATCATATTTATTTGATCAAAGAGCAGCGCAAAAAGCGCGGGTGGAGTGGGGCTATTCTGACAAATCCAAACTGCACGAGCACAGGATTGACCATCGCGCTGCGGGCGCTAAACGACGCGTTCGGCGTGAGGAAAGTGTTTGCCGTTTCGCTCCAGGCACTTTCCGGCGCGGGGTATCCCGGAATTTCTTCGCTCGACATCATGGATAACATCATTCCAAATGTCGGCAATGGAGGCGAAGAGGATAAAGTGGAATGGGAGCCGCGCAAAATGCTCGGCAAACTAAACAATGGCAGGATCGACATGGCGGACATCAAATTCAGCGCGCACACGAATCGAGTGGCGGTGATCGATGGACATATGGTTTGTGCGAGCGTGGAACTGGCGAATCCCGCGAACCCTGAGATGGCTGAGAAGGTTCTGCGCGACTTCCGCGGAGACGTGCTGGCAAGGGAACTGCCGTCGAGCCCGCGCCCCGTCATCGAGGTCCGAAATGAGGCGGATCGTCCTCAGCCCCGACTCGACCGCCTGACCGGAAAAGGCATGACGACAGTGGTCGGCCGCGTGCGAGGCGATCCGATCCTTGATCTCAAATTCGTTGTGCTTTCACACAACACGATCCGCGGCGCGGCGGGTGGATCGATCTATAATGCAGAGCTGCTTGTCAATGAAAATCTTTTGTGATATAAACTCCCGCTAACAACCAAATACTCGCTCTTATCCAGAGAGGCTGAGGGAACGGCCCTGTGACGCCTCGGCAACCGCTCATCATTGAGAACGGTGCCAACTCCGACAGAAGGATGGCAACATCCATTGATCTGGAAGATGAGAGGATGGTATCGCATGTGCCTCTTCTTGTACTTTCAGAAGAGGCATTTTTGTCCTGCAAAGGGCAGCTCTTCTGACGGGCGGGTAAACCAAGCTCAAGGAGAGGTCTATGCTTACCAAAGAACGTCAATTCGGTTTTAGCACCCGGCAGCTGCACACGGGATACGAATCTGAACCAACCACAGGAAGTCGCGCGGTTCCAATTTATCAAACCAGCGCGTATGATCTGCAAAGTACGGACCGTGCTTCGCGTTTGTTTGCCTTGCAGGAGACGGGGAATATTTACACGCGTATCTCAAATCCAACGTCAAACGTATTTGAACAACGAATTGCAGACCTTGAAGGCGGTGTTGCCGCTTTGGAGACAAGCTCAGGTCAGGCGGCGCAAATGACCGCCATCTTCACCATTTGTGAGGCTGGAGATCATATCGTTTCGGCTTCGACACTCTTTGGCGGGACAGTCAGCCAGTTCAAATATACATTTCCACGCCTGGGAATCAATGTCACATTGGTTGACCCCTCTGACCCTGAAAACTTCCGCCGGGCGATTCAGCCCAACACAAAACTGATCTACGGTGAGATTATCAGCAACCCGCGGGTGAACATCTTCCCGCTGGAGGAGGTGGCAAAGATTGCGCAGGAGTTTGGCATTCCATTGCTGATCGACAACACATTTGCCACACCGTATCTCTGCCGGCCATTTGAATGGGGTGCACACATTGTTACACATTCCACGACCAAATTTATCGGTGGGCACGGCACCTCTATGGGCGGCGTGGTCATCGATAGCGGAAAGTTCAACTGGGCAAAAAGTGAACGACATAAGAACTTCAACACGCCCGACCCCTCTTATCATGATGTCGTCTATGCAGAAGATTTCGGCGCGCTGGCTTTTATCTCCAAGGCTCGTTCAGGAATTATGCGAGACCTGGGATCCTGCCAATCGCCGTTCAATTCGTGGCTGTTTATTCAGGGATTGGAAACATTGTCGTTACGGATGGAGCGCCACGTACAGAATGCACAGGCCGTTGCAGAGTATTTGGAGGATCATCCCAGGGTCAGTTGGGTCATCCACGCCGGGTTGGAGAGTCACCCAGACTACGAACGTGCGAAGAAGTATCTGCCGAAAGGTCCCGGTGCCGTGCTGGGTTTTGGAGCGAAGGGCGGGCGCGAAGCAGGTGCGCGCTTCATCGACAACCTGAAACTGTTCAGCCACGTTGCCAACCTGGGTGATGCAAAGTCGCTTGCGATCCATCCCGCCAGTACAACCCATTCGCAGCTTACAGAGGAAGAACAAAAAGCCGCCGGCGTCAGCCCCGATTTTGTCCGTTTGTCCATTGGTCTGGAGGATATCGACGATATTCTCTGGGATCTGAATCAGGCATTGAGCTCATGATTCCGTCCTGAGCGGAGTGGCACCTTATCGCCACGTAGTCGAAGGGCATCTAGAGCCGGAATTTCCGATGTAATTGCCCTTCGACTTCGCTGCGCTTCGCTCAGGGCGCGGAGGTATCCCATGCCCGTAAAAATTCCAACCACCCTGCCTGCCCGCGCGACTCTCGAACGAGAGAACATCTTCGTTATGGACGAAGAACGTGCCCTCCACCAGGATATTCGTCCGCTGCGTGTGGCAATCCTCAATCTGATGCCCACCAAGATCGCGACAGAGACGCAACTCCTGCGATTACTTTCCAATTCCGCGCTTCAAGTGGAAGTTACACTGCTTCACACAGCCACGCACGAATCAAAGAATACCGACGCGGACCATTTGCTGAACCATTATCTTACCTTCGACGATATTCATGGCGAAAAATTCGACGGTCTCATCATCACCGGCGCGCCCGTGGAGCAAATCCCTTTTGAGGAGGTCGAATACTGGGATGAACTGACCAACATCCTGGATTGGGCAGAGATGAACGTTGAGTCAACGTTTCATATTTGCTGGGGGGCACAGGCGGCACTCTATCACCGTTATGGCATCCCAAAGTATGATCTGCCCCGCAAGATGTTCGGCGTCTATGAGCATCGAGTCCTCGCCCGGACCGAAAGTCTGCTACGCGGTTTCGACGATGTCTTCCTCGCCCCGCATTCCCGCCACACCGAGATCCGCCGCGCGGACGTGGAGGCGATCCACGACCTGAATATCCTCGCCGAATCAGAGGAAGCGGGTCTATATCTGCTTGGCACCAAAGATGGACGGCACCTCTTCGCGACGGGACATTCGGAATATGATCCGTTTACACTTAAGTCAGAATATGATCGGGATGTCAACAAGGGACTGCCCATCCATGTACCCAAAAACTATTACCCAAATGACGATCCGACCCTGCTCCCCACGGTCCGCTGGCGTGGGCATGCGAATCTGTTATTCTCGAACTGGCTGAACTACTATGTATATCAGGTCACGCCATATGATGTGAATCAGATTCCATAACTTTGGGTTTCCGCGCCGTATGAATGGCAACGATACCCAGTGTTAATCGCGCAAAGGAAATATCTGTGAAGCCCAGAGCAGCTAATTCCTGCCCGAAATCTTCTGCAGTTGGAAAGTTCTCTATTCCTTTAAGCAGATATTTATATGCGGATGAATCTTCATTTGTCGCTATCCAGCCAATGACAGGGACACACCAGCGCATGTACAACCAGTATGCGCGATAAAGCCACGTCCGGGGGATCTTTGAAGATTCCAGCACCACCAATCTGCCCCCCGGGCGCAGGACCCTGAATGCTTCACATAGCACCCTTCCACGTTCACAAATTTTGAGTCCAAACGAAATTGAATACAGATCAATACTCTCGGCAGGTACATCTGGCATGGAATGTGCATCGAGCACGCGAAATTCAACCGAAGAATTTTCAGCTATCAATCGTTTTTGTGCAATGGCGAGCATCTGGGGGCTGATGTCGGATGCAATGATCCTTTGACCCGGTTGAATATCTGCATAATGACAGACACGCAGAATAATGTCACCTGTGCCTGTGGCGCAGTCAAGCAATAATGACCAGGGTTCATTGGCGATGACTCGAGCCATTCTCCGTTTCCAAATCCGATGGACCCCAAAGCTGAACAGATCACAGAGGAAATCATAGCGGCTTGCGATTCGACCAAAGACGTCATCCCGCTGTGTGTCGAATTCAGCTGCGTTTTCCTTCATGATTATAAATTCACCCACACTGTCATCTGTGACTCACCGCGGTTTGCCCACAGAAAATAAGGAATGAATTTCAGCCGCTTGCCATCGATTGTTTTTGCATGAATGACAACACACCCTCCCAGCAAGTCTGGAACGAACTCATCGCGCAGGGAAGAAGGATTAAGTTGTGCAGTGAAAATATCCAGATCGGGGTTATCTATGCTTTCGAGGCAATAGACGAGTGGTCCACGAGTCAGGGCAACTTTGCTGGCATGTCCCTTCACTTTGGGATGGGCACGGCGCAGCTGGAGGGATGTATCAAAACTGAATTCCAAAGTTTCGCCCTTTGGATTCCAGCTGCGTCTGATCGTTTGGTACTCCGCAAGGCGGGGATCATAACCCGAGGCAGTTTCTGTTAACGGAGGCAGCGCATTGACGGAAGGCATGCGCAGGTGAATCGAAAATTCTTTTTCCTCGGCCGGCTCGACGTGAATCAGCACTTTCCCATTCCACGGCAAATCTGATTCGATCTTGATCTTCACGGGCACGCCTAGATTTACTGTTGTTTCACTGCTGATGTATTGATGAATCCACAGACTATTGTCTTCCATTGAATAAATATATTTCCCCAGATCTGCAAACGTGCGTGAGAGATTGGAAGGACAGCAAGGGACAACATACCACGCCTTACGAGTCACACCGCCATGCACCGCCAGTGGATTGTTGTAAAGATAGGTATCTCCATTCTTCCCCATCCCAACGGAAGTAGCATTGTAGAGCTGCCATTCGAACAGATCGCTATAGCGCGCCTGTTTTGTAAGAAGCGCCATTTCCCAATTCCAGAGCAGGCTGGCAATCGAGGCACAGGTCTCATTGTATGCGTATTCCGGATCGAGCTCGTAATCCGCGCCAAAGCCTTCGATCTCAGGCGCGGAACCGAGTCCGCCGGTGATATACATACGCCGCGTCACCATCCGCTCCCAGGCTTGCTCCAGTGTGGAAAGAAGTGCTGCGTCAGGTCTGAAACGGAGAAGCATGGCAATCGCAGTCTCAAGATACCCAAAACGGACGCTGTGCCCCACAGGCGCAGTCTGTTTGCGGATCGGGGTGTGCTGCTGGGCATAGAAACCGGGAAGAGCATTGAGATACCAGCGCTCGCGGCTGAAACGGGGTTTCCTGGCAAAATTACCTGCAGGTAACTGAAATGAGGCGTAATCGGGATGTTCCGCGATGTACGCCTGGCGTAATTGGGCGACCTGGGCTTTTCGCTGGTTGTAGCTGTTGAACTGGCGCCAGAGATGCAACGGAAAGAAACGGATGCGCCCGCGCCGTTCCGCAAATCGCTGGGCGAGTTCGAGATACTTTTCTGTTCCCGTGACGCGATATAAACGGATCAGCGCCAGTTCGATCTCTTCGTGACCGCAGGTCTTGTCGTTGGCTGCACTCAGGAAGTCGCGCACGAGCAGGTCCGCAGCTTTGATGCAGACCTCGAGCAGATCACGGCGGCCGGTGGCGTCGTAATGAGAAACGCCCGATTCGATGAGGTGCCCCAGGCAATACAGCTCATGTTCGATCTGCAGGTTGACCCAGCGTTGACCCGGAAAATGAATC
>JAICQC010000419.1 GCA_025938055.1 Anaerolineales bacterium
CGTTCGGGTCATTTCGCGCGACCAGGGCATGGGCAGGCTCTGTAGCGCTCAGGTTGACAGGCTGGTGCGGTACATCCGCCGGAATGAAGATAAAGTCCCCGGCTTCGTGGATTACCGACTTACGCAGACCGGGCCCGTAGCCGCGATGCACATGCGGCTGGGCGGCGCCGCCGGGCGGGATGACCACCAGGTTCATGGACAGGTGCCTGGCGCCCGCGCTCGCGCCTGAGATGCCCACGAAATTAGGCAGCTGTTGTTTGGTCATGGTCGTTTTCGCCGGACGAACCGTGACAATTTCAGCATGATTCGCAGCAGACATGGATTCTCCTAAGCCAGGAAGCCCTGATCTCTATAGTCATAACTTTACTACATGGAGTTCTTGTTTCATTCTAACCGAAAGCCCGGCGGCACCGGGCTTTAACCGTTTTTATGTAGCGCTCAGCCTGGCAATTGCTTGCTCCAGATTCGAGCGCGCCCTTGACTCAAACCGTTCTCTATATTCCCGATGACAGTAGATATGCTGCCGGTTTAAAAAGCCTCGCAGGATTTTGACCCTCTCACGCCGGAACACCTCTTGCGGGACCCAGGCATATTCCTTTCGGATGTTCTCTTCATAGCGCCAGAAGACATCCGGCTCTCTGCCCAGGATGGACAGATCGACATCAACCAACAACTGTGTATCCCTGTCCGTGACTTCACCCTGATGGTTGGTGGCGAGGATCGAATCAGAGACCCGTTCCGCGACCTCTGCACTAAGACCAGCTTGCCGGACCACAGTTTCTGCCCATTCCGCGCTTTTCTGTTCGTTGTCGCTCCGCCTTGTGTCATAGATGGCATCATGGAACCAGATGGCGAGTTCCACCTCCGCTGGGTGCGCCGCCAGGAAGCTTGTTTGATCGAAGATGACGAGACAATCTTGGATGTGGGTGAGGTTGTGATAGAAGCGATCGGGAGCGGCATAGGCGCGCAGCAACTCGTCCAGCACATCATGTGGGACTTTGGGAGCGGCAAGCTTATGCCAGAGCGTTTGCCAGCGGTCTTTCATCATCAGAGTGACTTTCGCCGATTGGCATGATCCTTGAGAGCGATTAAAAACGAAGCAGCAGAGGCGTTGATTTCGCCACCGCCTCTCAATGAATTTTGATTTACTATTTGTCTTTACTTCGGCTTGGCGGGCAGGCGTTCGCGGATCTGTTTTGCCATCGAAAGCCAGAACGTGCCCACTTCTTCGTTCTGCTCCTGGAAGTCCTTCCACAGGGCTTCGTAGTCCATGCCAGCCTGGTAGGATGTGACGGCGCAGGCGATGCGCTTGGCGACTTCCACGTCCCATTCGGTGAATTGTTCGTTCTGACCGTTCATTTGGGTCTCGCGCCCCTGGAACCTGTTCCTGATCTTCCACCTGGTAATGACATGGCTCTCTCCTTTCCTTGACCGGGCGGTCTCTGTATGAGACCGGCATCTGGAATGTTATTCCAGATTGTATTATGAGTATACCGGAAAGTCTGTCATCTGCCCCTGCAGGGATATCTCAAACATAGATTCCCTGCGGACGTCTTTCACTAAGGAAGTACCCAAAATAACAGTCTCCCCTCTCCAGAGAGAGGGGAGACCTAAAAAGAAATGCCTGTGGCATTTCTTTTTACTGGCAGACTACCATTTACTTATCCAAGGATGCGAAGAACGTTGGTCAAAAGTCTTGCGACTGCATTCAGGGCTGCGTTCCCATTGAGCAAGTTGGCAAGGGAACAGAGCAGGTCACCGAGCAAGCCACCACCCTGTTGGGCAGTGATATCAAGCACGATCTGGTCCAGGTGGACCATCAGACCCAGTAAATTCAAGTCCAGCGGGCCAAGCTCGAGGTGCAGAATTTCACAGGTTGCAGAGATGTTGCCTACCGGCAAGGCTATCGATCGAGTCACCGTTCCGATTACATTGCCCAGGGAGTCGGTCAGCGTACCGGTCAGGGTACCAACAGCTGTCAACACGCCATCCACAACTGTAAAACGGGTCAGGTTAACAGAACCGATAAATGTACCCGTCCCACCCAGAGCATCCGTAAATGTCCCCGTGACCGGCACACTCAATGCTGCACGTGGAGCTGCCTGTACCGAAACCATTGGTCCAAAGGCAAATGCTGTCATTACCGCCACCAGAAGGGCGATACTCATTAGTCGTTTTTTCATCTCGCTTGTCATTTCCTTTCTTGTTTCTCATGCCTGACGCTAAGAAAGTGAGATCGTCAGGATGCCCATATTAAAGTCTGCCAGTTCGCTGTGGCATCTCTTTATGGACGGAAAGAGATACCTTGTTACGATATCTTCCTTGTCTAGTCTAATCAAGAAAACAAGATAAGAGAAGCGGGCATATCCCTTCCCGAATAGGTTATACCCCCAAGTATGGAACGTTTTTTATATGAGAGTCAGATGATTCGGATGACAATCACACTTGTCTGACAGATTCTGTTAGAAGAAAGGGTATAGGGGGAATCCCTAATCACATGGTGCCATCTGAACATGAGACTAGTTGCAGGATGAAACCTGCGAGCGCTCGAGCGCCTGGATCTTCAGCACACCCCGATCGATCTCAAGATACCCGGAAACAATAATGCACTGACCATCATATTCGCTCCAGTCTTTGCCGAAGACGATCAGCGCAAAATTATGGTCCGGGTGCGGTCTGTCGTTGCAAAGGGTGGGGCTTCCCTCGATGTCGGGGAGATAGTCGCAGTAGGCTCTTTCGACCTTGCACAAAACAAAGCCTCCGACGTGCTTGACGGCGTCAAAACACGGCACTGTGTAGGAGCTGAGGGGCGCTTCGACAGCGTTGGTTGCCGCGACCTTGGTGAGATACGCCTGCGCACCATAGGCGATCTCTGCACTGGTGAGGGTCGGTCGAGCAGAGTTCGCCAGGGCAGAGTTGTCACGGATAGAGACCTTGTCGATATTCCTGGTATCCGTCAGGAGCTCGGACAATACCCAGCCCGTCTGGTGGTTGTTGCTCACCATATACACCCAGCTTGAATCTTCTGTGCGCCCCAGCACCCTTAGGCACGTGCCGGAGGGCAACCCGCCGATCGTTTCGGATTGCGTGCTGGGACCGCGTCGTATCTTCGTTTCCTGGTCGACACAGGTATACAGCGCCTCATATTCGCGAGATAAAGTCGGTGGTGATCCTGGAGTCTGTGTTGCACCAAAAGCCGGCGCATCTCGCGCTGAGGTGAGGGATGACCAAGAGAGGAAGAGATAAAAACCCAACCCAATCAGAATCACTGCTGCCAGAAACCAAAGGAGAGAACGATTTGTCGGTATGCGTGACCCCTGCAGCGGACGCCTGCAATGGCTGCAGAAAATCACCTCATCCCGGTTTCGCGTTCTGCAGTATGCACATATTTTCATTGGAAAATGACTCTCACTCTTTTGGTTCGCTTGGAGGATATTTCAATTTTAGCACGACACTTAAGGTCGTCGGAAAGATATTGCGGAAAGACTGGCTATATTGCTAATGGCGGGTTGCCAGCTCGCTCTACGAAATCAAAGGGTACAATCAACCCTATAGAGTCTTACAAGTCATGATGGAAAATTTTACGAAACAAATCAATTCACTCCTCTCCACATTGAAAACAACCTATAACCGGCAAGGACAGACGGGCAAAATCCTTTTTGCTCTGCTCGCTGTGTTTGTGTTTTGTTGTCTTTGCTCGATTCCCATCAGCGTGCTTCGTTTCGGATCGCGGGGCGCATCTACTCCCATTCCAAGCCCTGGAAGTTTCCCGACGGCTGCGGGAACACAGCCGACCCCGACCTCTTTGTTTGACTTCGACTTCCCGACGCTGACCCCCTTTCCCACGTTAACATTTTCCGTCCCCAGCCCATTCCCCACCCTGACGCCTGAACCGACGGGCAGCCCGACGGCAACGTCCATCGCACCGACGGCTACCTTAACACCGCTTCCCACGCTGACGGCTACGTCTCCACCTCCCACGAACCCACCCGCCACTCCGACGAGAGTCAGATCCGTCCAGATCATCACTGTAAACAAAGCGGAAGAATATGCGGAGATTCGAAACGACACGAACGTGCCGGTGAATCTGCGCGGCTGGAGGCTGGTCTCTGAACTGGGGAACCAGTCCTGTGCGCTGCGCGGAACCCTGGAGCCGGATGAAATCCTCAG
>JAICQC010000540.1 GCA_025938055.1 Anaerolineales bacterium
CTTTAGGCTAACTATTCCACCCGATCCAGGATTTTGTGCCACGTACCCGCCAAGGGCAGGAACTAGGGGAAGGCATTATGAATGACTACGATTGCCTCCCTAGCAGGACAGGCCAGACAGGCCACAGAACTTAAATTTTAGCGAGGCAAAAGGGTTCTTACTGCTTCAAAAAAATCTTCGGCAACCTGCACTGCGTGCGTCATCCAGACCAACGTGCAGTGACACTCCATAATCCCCTACACTTCGCAGCTCAAAAAGCCAATTGAGATTCCTGCCCTGTTCTTTGCTGAGTTTGCCGCTTTTGACAAAGTGCTGATGAATCAAAGCAATTACCCCGCTGTGCTTACTGGTATCAATCCCTTCATTCAACAGAAGAGCGCTGGCAGCGTAAAAAGCAGCATAATATGCGCGGGATGCGGAAACATCATAATACTCTTTATCCAACAACTCTCGGGCAACCTGTAAATTAGTGTCAGCGCGTTCCAGATTGGATGAAATCTCACTTTCATGAACGCCCATTACACAGCCACTCCTTCCCGCTGCACGTTCCGGTAAAGCGAGATGCTGCCCATTTCATATTCGCTTGCCAGGGCTGGTTTAGCTGAAATCAACTGTTCCGATTCAAGCTGGATGGGATAGAGCAGGTCTACGATCTGACGTAATTCCGTGAAATAATCAAAAGGCGAAGAGAGAAGGACAAGCAGATCAATATCGCTTGCCGCCTCAGCGTCCCCGCGTGCCATCGATCCGTACAGGATCACGCCTTTGAGCCGCGAGCCATAGTATAGCGATAGGACCTTCTTGCACTTTTGGACAATGGAATTGATAATTTGCTCGTCCATGCGGTTGATTATACAGCGAGATGAGCGTTATGACACTTGCGGCTGCCGAAGGGCTTTTGCGCTGATTATTCCACCCAACCCAATTAAGTATTCATGAGCGACTATGGCTCTTTAACCATTTCACTATTTCTGAATGCCCGACCTTCGAGGATGCGACGCGTAGCGTAAACTTTTCCAGCTCAGGGTTCTTTGCCGAAAAAGAAATGCCGTTCTGCTTCAGGAACAGGACTGTAGTGAACGAATAGAACCTGCTCTGCTGTCAGGTAGATCGTCACTTTGCCAGCGCCTCCAATGCCGGGCGGTACTCCCTGATAAAGTCATCCACCTGTCTGGCAAACGTTTCATCTTAATCTCTAGTCTCTACTCTCTATTTTCTCATTCCACCCAATCTAAAACCTTATGCCACGCTCCCGCCAGCGGCAGGAACCAGGGGGAGCCGTTATACGCGCCCAGGGGAGCAGAGGGGAATGGAAACATGTTGAAAGGATGGTCTTTGATGGTCCCTTTCAGCATGGCTTCTGCAACGGTCTTACCAAGATAAGTCGCCATCGCCACACCGTGACCAGCATAGCCGAGCGAATAGTAGAGCCCGTCCCTTTCGCCCACGTGGGTCATCATGTCGAAGGCGAAGTCCAGCGTGCCGCCCCAGACGTATTCCACCTTCACACCCTTCAACTGTGGGTAGACCTGCACCATCTCCCGCCGCAGGATCTCTGCGCTGCGCTGGATCGTGCGGGACGTTTCCGGGAAGAAGGCGGCGCGCCCGCCGAAGATCAGCCTGTTCTCCCACAGACGGAAATAGTTCAGGTAGTGCTTGTAATCGAAGATCATGCGCCCCTTCGGGATCAGCTCGCTTACAAGCGTATCCGACAGCGGTTCGGTGGCAATGATGAACGAGCCGATGGGGATGACCTTCTTCTGTAGCTCGCTGGTGACGCTGCCCGTATAGCCGGAGGTGCCCACCAGGACGGTCTCTGCGCCGAGTGAGCCGCGTTCCGTTTCGAGGAGGAAGCGCTGCTGTCCGTGCGTTCTGCGCTCGACCTTGAGCACCCGCGCCTTTGCATGGAGAGATGCCCCAGCCTGTTGCGCCGCCACTGCCAGCCCCGTCACATATTGCGCAGGGTTCAACCCGCCGCTGCACTCGTCCAGCAGGGCGCCGTAATAGATCCCTGAGCCGATCTCTGCCTGCTGGGCTTCGGGTGGGATGAGACGGACCTGGTGACCGAACTCCCTGTCCATGAACTCGACTTCTTCCTTCAGCGCCTCGTAGTGTTTCGGTTTGTTCGCCGTGAGCAAATGACCGTAGCGCGCAAAGCCGCAATCGATGCCCTCCTCCCTGACGATCTGCTCGACCGTATCGATCGCCTCCAGCGAGCATTGGAATAAACTCCTGGCAATCTCCCGCCCGTATTTTTTCATCACCGTCTGCATGCCGGGCTTGAGCCCGGTGAGCACCATGCCGCCGTTGCGTGAGCTCGCGCCCCAGCCAATGGTATTGGCTTCGAGTACCGCCACCCTCATGCCCTGCTTTGCCAGCATCCGTGCGGCGCTTAAGCCTGTATAGCCGCCGCCGATGACCGCCACGTCCACGCTTTCGGGGAGTGGCGCGAGGCTCTTGTCATCCGGCATTTGGACGGTCGTGTGCCAGTAGATGTGTTGGGTGGGAGTCATATAAGCTTTTTGCCTTTCTCAAGATTTCCGTATGGAGTATTCTGCCTATCTCAAAAATAAGTTTTCCGTCACACTTGCACCGGCATGCAAGTGCAGGTGTTGCGAGCCCCATGGGCGAAGCAATCTCACTTAAGGTTTACAGGACATCAAATCTCTCGCGAGATTGCTTCGTCGTCGCTGTGCTCCTCCTCGCAATGACGGGAAAAGGAGAGGAAATTAAGCAAAGAATTCATCGTAC
>JAICQC010000080.1 GCA_025938055.1 Anaerolineales bacterium
ACCACATCCAGTGGACCGGAAGTTTTTCAAATAGATCTTCGAAAAAATAGACGAGCGTTGTCAAAATGCCCGATGCCAAACCGGCGGCGATTCCCACCAGACAGGCGACAAAAAGTGCCTGACCGTTCAGCGAAGCATGCAGCGAGACCGGAAAAATCGGACCCTCGCCGAGAAACAGCACCCGCAGCGCGCCCGCGACGGCTGCCGCTAGGGCAACAGGAATGAAAGAACGCGGTTTCCATTCAAATAAAAGCAGCTCGACGGCAAGCAGGACGGCAGCAACGGGCGCGGCAAAAATCGCCGCCATACCAGCCGCAGCCCCCGCGACCAGGAGCGTTTTCCGTTCAGCCGCGGTGAGATGGAAAAATTGCGCAAACAGAGAACCAAACGCGCCGCCGGTCATGATAATGGGTCCCTCCGCACCGAATGGACCTCCTGTGCCGATCGACACGGCGGAGGAGACGGGTTTAAGAATGGCAACTTTCGGCTCCATGCGGCTGCGTCCGATCAGGATTGCTTCCAACGCCTCCGGGATGCCGTGCCCGCGAATCTTTTCAGACCCATAACGCGCCATCAGGCCAATGATGAGCCCGCCGATGACCGGAACAAATACTGCCCAGATCCCCAAATGATTTCCCGCCGGAGAAGCATCTTGTGATGAGAAGCGCTGATAATAAGCAAGGTTGGTAAAAACATTAATCAGCCACACAAGGCTGTATGCCACCAGCGAACTGATCGCTCCGATAATGATCGCCATTCCACTCAGCAGCAAGACACGCCTATCTGTGGTGAAGTCAGAGAGTTGCACATGATGGGTTGTTTTTGCTATATTCATTTATATACCTCCATAATCCCTGTTCGATGAATCAAAAAAACCCTCCAGGGGTTTTATTAATTCATAATAGCGCAAATAGATTAATACAGACTAAAAACTCCCGCTGACCTTTCGACCAAGCGGGAGTTTGCCATTCCTGGAATATTCTGTGTCTACCAGTGTCAGAGATGGACCGATCATCGCCGCCTGTAAGATTCATTTGTTATCATAATCGTGGTTGACTTTCCAGATTTTATAAAACATCTCCATGTCTACGGACTATTGATTTTCCCGGATGGTCAACTTTTCGCGCAGGGATTCCAGGTTGTGCTTCTGAGGTAATTCGATTTTTTTTATTTCCCAGCGATAGCCAAAGTAGGTGGCAATGGTCACCAGGAGGATCATGCCGGCCGTCCAGACCAGTCTGGTATCGAAAAATGACATTACCCCAAATATGAATGCCAGCGGCAAGAGGTACCATACAATGAGTGCCCGGCCCTGCCGTATCAGATAATCAATCCGCCAGATCGCCTTGTCGAGTTCGCCCAATATAGTGTGTTCGAATGGTTTTTCTGCATTGCGGCGAACCAGACGGCGGATCAGTGTGTAAACAGCAAAAGCAAGATAGAGGACCGCCAGAATGGATTGGGTCGATGGAATGACACTATCCAAAGACTCAATAGTTATCAAGATGCCGACCAGGAGATTGGTGCCTATTAATATGATTTCAAAAAGATTCACTGTACGGTTGATAGATTTTCCCTCCCGCCTGATGTAGGCATGGAGCGCAACTTCGTTGATGACATACATCTTTTCGTTATTTTGACTGTTCCAGATAACCTGTAATTCTTCAAAGTTCATGATGATTTATCTCCTTTGATTTTTGGATCAAATCTTGCTTGATACGGTGAACCTTCACACCGACGTTGCTTTCGGAAATGCCAAGCATGTCTGCCATCTCCTTGTAACTGAACCCATCGAGCAATAACAGGCATACAGAACGATCGATGGGTTCCAGCTGACCAATCTGTTCATAGAGCCAATCGGAGCGGTCATTACGCGGCTGGGTTGCAACAGTTAATACGTGCTCAATATCAGTGAGAGGCTGTGTGAGTAATCGTTTTTTCTCCTTCCGCACCCATACAGTTGCGGCATACAGCGCGACACGATAGATCCATGTCGATGATTTGGCTTCGCCGCGAAACTCGGGAATCGATTGCCACAATTGCAATGATATTTCCTGAAATAGGTCATCCTGGTCATTTGGGTTGAACGCATAGGCGCGTATGATCTTGAAGACGATACCCTTGTGCAGGCGTATCCATTCATCGAAGATTTGTTTTTGCTTTCTCTCATCCATTATTTGGTGTCTCTTACCTTTAATTTGTCAATCTACTATAAATAGTAACAAAATCAGGTAGGTTTATTACAAAATGTAAAAACTCCCGCCGACCTTTCGATCAACGGGAGTTTCAATTCTCTAATCTCCAATCTCTAATTCTCTGCTTTTTGTTCCCCATATAACTTCCGGTGCACCACGCTGAGTGCTCTCACCTGATCCGCGGCATGGTAGGACGACCTCACCAGCGGGTTTGACTCCACCCACTTGAAGCCAATATCCTTGCCGTAATCACGTAATTCGGCAAATTCCTCCATCGTGTAATAGCGTGAGATCGGCATATGCTTTTTGCTTGGCTGGAGATACTGACCGATGGTCAAAATATCCACTCCCCACGAACGCTGATCACGCATTACAGCTTTGACCTCGTCCATTTCCTCGCCAAGCCCCACCATGATGCCTGATTTCGTCAGCACATCGGGGTCGAGCCGCTTGGCGTTCGAAAGCGTTGCAGCAGCCCATTCGTAGTTATCCTGCGGCTGGACCGTTTTGAACAATCGCGGCACGGTTTCCACGTTGTGGTTCAGAATTTCCGGGCGGGCATCCATCACGATCTTCAAGGCTTCGAGTGAGCCTTTAAAATCGGGGATCAACACTTCGATGGAACAGCCGGGCAGTACTTCTCGAATCCTCCGAATCACCATCGCAAAGATAGGCGCGCCGCCGTCCCGTCTCTCATCGCGGTTGACCGATGTGATGACCGCGTGCTTGAGTTCCATGGCTTTGACGGCTTGCGCCACGCGCTCGGCTTCACCCCAGTCCATTAACGTCGGTTTGCCGTGTTTGATATCGCAAAAGGCGCAGGTACGCGTGCAGACGTCCCCGAGCATCAGGAATGTGGCTGTGCCGCTGCCCCAGCACTCTCCTAAATTGGGACACATGGCTTCTTCGCAGACGGTGTGCAACTCCTTCTTACGCATCAGTCCGTGCAGCCATTGATACGTCTCGCCCGAGGGCGCGCGCACCTTGATCCAATCCGGGCGGCGCAACGGGCGGACGTCAGTTTCGGGAATGACCCGGTCTCTTGTAGGGGTTACAGGCATAATGTCCTTATTGACATCTTGTTATTTTATCTTCCTAACTTTTAATCTTAAACCTTTCACTTCGACGACTTCCACTTTATCACCCTTACTGATGGCGTCGGCGGTGTCCACGGATTCGGCGGTCCACAACTCGGAACCCAGCTGGACCTGCCCTCCGCTGCCTTCGAACACCGTTCGGGCTGTTCCCATTCTCCCGACCAGGGACTCGATCCCGGCACGGACCGGAACCTTGAGGGCGCGCAGGGCGAACATCAGGATGACCATGAACAGCAAGCCGATCACAAACCCGGTGCCAACCACCAGTGGGACCGACACGCGCTGGAACTGCGGCGTACCGGGAGAGTTGAAGAGCACCAGAGCGCCGATGATGAAGGATGCCACGCCTGCCGTGGTCAGCGCGCCGTGAGTCGGTGCTTTGATATCCAGGATGAATAACACAAAAGCGATCAGCAGAAAGATGATCCCGAACCAGTTGACCGGCAGAACGCCCATGCCATAGATTGCCAGCGTCAGACAGACCACGCCGATGAAACCCGCCACCCAGCCACCCGGGCTTGAGATCTCGATCAGCACTGCCTGGACGCCGATCGCCAGTAACAGGAACGCGATATTCGGATCGGTGAGAAAGAGCAGGAACTGTTCGATGAAACTCATATTGATATCGTCGGTTTCGATGCCCGAGGTGTTCAGCGTGCGCACGCCCTCATTCGTCTGGACGCTGAACCCGTCCAGCGCCTGCAGGAGGTCTTCCAGATCGTCCGCGACGAAATCGATCAGGTTGGCTTCCAGCGCTTCGTCTGCTGTGGCGGCTTTGGCTTCATCGATCATTGCTTCGGCAAGCGCCAGCGCTTCCTCGCCGCGCGGCGTCACCAACGGCCGGATCGACGCCTTGGTGATCTCCTTCGCCTTGGCTTCCGCGGTGGACGTCAGGTTTTCCCCCGAGCCGCTGATCGGGCTGGAGGCGCCAATCGACGTTTCTGGAGCCATCGCCGAGGCATGCCCCGCCATCGTGATCATCGCGCCTGCGCTCCCGGCGATCGCGTTCTTCGGCGCCACGTAGACCACCACCGGCACGCGGCTGGCGCGGATCTCACGGATGATCTCCAGCATCGTATCGATGCTTCCACCGGGCGTGTTGAGTTGAATGACCAACACCTCCGCGCCGCGCCGGTCTGCGATCTGGATACCGCGCTTAATGTACTCGAGCATAGGTGGCATGATCGGACCATCGGCGGTCATCACGAGAGCCAGGGGGTCACTGTTTTGCGCGCGCGCCGGCTGGAACGCCAGCGAAAACACTGCAAACAGGACAAATAATAAAGCGAACGTACGGCGAATGGATTTCATTGTGGGGTTATTATAATGGTTTATAGAGAAAACAGATTTGCGTCACATTAGGAAGCCTCGAGCAGGGACACAATATCAGATTCACTCAGCCCCTGACGCAGGTCCGTGCTCTTCATGATGATCGCGGTATTGCGGACCCCGGAACCGATGGAAATCTCCTCCTCCGCCACGACACTCGCATCGATCAGGATCCTCACTTCCTTCTTCAACCCGAACGGGCTCACCGTTCCGACGCGGTATCCTGTCACTTCTAGTACTTCCTCCTCAGACGCCATACGGATGCGTGACCTGCCGACAAACTGGCGCAGTTTCTTCCAATCGATCTGTCTGGGACCCGCCACAAGAACCATCACAAACTCTTCAGGGGGAATCTGAAACAGGATACTCCGCACAATTTGCCCCGGTCTCTGGTTGCGGTCTGCTGCGGCTTGCTCGAACGAGCTAACTGGTTTCGTATGCTTAAAGACTTGGTGCGGAATGTTCAGTTTTTCCAAAGCAAGGCTGGCAGGAGGTTTATCCATAAATGATCCTCACGCTAAGCGCGTTATCCTGGTAGAGTAAAATCGTGCAATGCCCAAACTCAAATCGCCGCTGGCGTTATTCTTCCACACATTAATTGTAATTGCACTTCTTACACTATTCGGTCTCGAAGAGCGGGATGCTCATAAACTCTGTTCTGATTGTGCCGTTTTGTATTCGGTTCCGCGCTAAATTATCTCATGCCCATTCGTTTTCAGATCCTGGTCTTTGTCATGCTTCGTACCATCCTGAATACGATGCACCGGATGGTCTATCCATTCCTGACTGTCTTTGCGCGCGGGCTGGGTGTGGACCTTATTACGCTGTCTGTAGTGGTCACGGCACGTTCCTTCTTTGGCATGTTCGCGCCGGTGCTGGGTTCGATTGCCGATCAGCGCGGGCGCAGGTTTGGAATGCTTGCTGGAGTTCTTGTATTCACAGCGGGTATGGGGCTTGTGGCGATCTATCCATCTTTGCTGACGTTTGGTATTGCCATGCTGCTCGGGAATCTTGGCAAATACCTCTTCGACCCTTCCATGCAAGCCTATTTTGGAGACCGGGTGCCCTACGAGCGCCGCGGCACTGCCCTGGCGATCACGGAGGCAGCCTGGTCGCTGGCGTTCATCGCCGGCGTTCCGCTGATAGGACTGCTCATCGCCCGGTTTGGCTGGACGGCTCCATTCCCTTTGTTGGCAGGATTGGGATTCGTGATGTTTGCCGTCATCTGGCGGATGGTCCCGCGTAATGAGCACGATTCGCATAAGCTGACAGCGACCTCCGGCAAAAACGTCCGCGCGGTGCTGACGAATATCCCGGCGCTGGCGGGGATTTCCATAGCCCTGTGGGCGACTGCCGCCAATGAACTGGTCAACTTGATCTTCGGCGTCTGGCTTGAGGATTCCTTCGGGCTGCGGATCGCGGCACTCGCGGGCGCCTCGGCGGTGATCGGACTCTCCGAGCTTAGCGGGGAGGGACTCGTGGCGCTCACCACCGACCGGCTCGGTAAGCCGCGTGCCCTGGTGCTTGGACTCATTGGCAACATCCTTGCTGCCTTATTACTGCCCATCGTCGGCAGGACCGAGCTCGGCGCGCTGGTGGGATTGTTCCTGTTTTACATTACGTATGAGTATGTGCTCGTCAGCCACATCCCGCTGATGACCGAGGTGATGCCGAACGCGCGCGCAACCCTGTTATCTTTCAACGTGATGGGTCACTCGTTCGGACGTATGATCGGCGCTCTGCTCGCCACGTTTGTGTATCAAACCTTTGGATTCCTGCCTGTTACCCTGATCGCCATCCTGTTCAACGGGTTTGCACTGCTCGCGCTGGGTGAGCTGACTCAAAAGGTTGTGATCCTGCCGCGTATCCTCGCCTGGCTGGGGCGGATAAAAAGAAGCGAAGCATGATTACGCTTGTGACATTCTTGTTCAGTGTTGTATTCGTCACAGTGACCCTGTTATGGATTCTGGTCCCTGCACTGTACGGGCTTCCCCCGGTCCCGACGAAGCCCGAGCGGATTCGTAAAGCTTTGCAACTGGCAGATCTCCAGCCAGAGGAAACCCTTTACGACCTCGGTGCAGGAGACGGGAGGGTGCTTTTCATCGCGGCGCGCGACTTTGGTGCAAACGCGGTGGGCATCGAAGTGGGTCCCATCCAATGCGCCTTGATCTGGCTGAGAGCCGCCGCACATGGATTTGAAAATCAGGTGAAAGTCCGGTGGGCAAATTTCTACAAAGCCGATGTCAGTGACGCGGATGTCGTTTTTGTTTACGCAACCTCGAAGGAAATCAGGAAGCTTGCGCCCCATCTGGAAAAACAAATGAAGCAGGGAGCGCGCCTGGTTTCCATCTCCGCCGATTTCCCTGATTGGGAGCCATCCGCCTTCGATCAACACGAATTGATCTTCATCTACGAAATGCCGCCGGCAAGAGGGGATATTGCGTCCTATTTGTTAAAGAAAGAGATCTGATCTTTTCTGTGCTGCACGGCTAAAGCAGGCATGCAGCAATACCCTCAATTCCTGTTCCAGAACTGTAAACGAGTAGAACTGTTTTCCTAGCTTGTAATTATGCTCTGCCATTTGTTCAGCAAATTCACCGTCCTGCAGAACTTTTTTAACATGCTCCACCGTCTTCTCCGTGATGAAGCCCATGAATTCAACCACCAGGAACCCTTTTGGTTTGATGTCTATCGAATAGATGGTGTAATTATTCATAAATATTGGCCGTCGGTAATAAACGGCTTCCAGGAACGCGTTCCCAAACCCTTCGAGAAGGGAAGGATAGGTAACCAGATCTGCAGACGGGTACGCATCGTCAAGGGTGTAAATCTTGCGTCCATCCTTGGTGGTGCCACGTTCTGTCTTGATGATGTCCGAAACAAAGTTGACACGCACATCCATCAGTTCGGCAAGAGTGCGCATATGTTTTACATATGCGTCCCCTTCATCGCCGCCAGCGTGAGAGATCACCAGCTGCGTCTCTGCTCCCAGTCTGCGAATCAACTCAAAGGTATATTCGATCCCTTTACGCTGGAGAGGGCGCGTGGGCTGGAGAAAAAAATACTCGCCGGGTTCGACCCCGAGATCCGCGCGCAAAGACTCGGTGTACTCATCTGGCGCGTCAGGTGGATTATCAAAGTCCATTACATTTGGGATGATCGAAACGTTAATTCCGCGCCGTTTGCCCATCTCGGTGGCAGCCAGTGAATTGATTACCACGTGGTGGATATTGGGCAGGCGCGGCGGGAATGCCATTTCGAGATAGTCGCCGATGCAGTTCACTAAAAAGCGTTTTCGTTCCCAGAAAAAATCGTGGTGATGCCCGATCACCGGAATTCCGGTTTCAGCGATCACTTCCGTCAGGGCGAGCCCGAGCGGGATATGCATCGGAATGGAAAGGGCGTTTTCAGCGATCAAGAGTTCGACATCATATTTCCTGATAAACTCATAAAGACGGTCCTTGAGATAGCTCCGCAGCTCATGAATCTGATGCGTGATCTCCGGAGGGCGTGTGCTGGATCTGTAGGAAATATTGGCAATCTTTTGAACATCTGCATGCAGAAAGTGCGCCTCGGGTACAACAAAACTGATGTCCTTGGGCTGGTCGGACACGCCCGCAAAGTAGCAGAGGCTCTGATTCAACCCTTCCAGAACCTGTGCCCATTTACGTGTCTCCAGCGAGACGCCATCTGTGCCATCAAAACGAGTGCCTACAAAGCCAATCCGATGACTCGATAGATGTGAAGGACTGTGCATAAGTTGTCCTTTCGTTCCTGGGTTGCCAGATCAATGAAGTTGCTATGGTCAAAGGGAAATGATGTTTCTTACTCTTGATGAACCCTGATGCACAAATTTTACTTTTAAAGTTGGGCGCAGAATCTGTGGTTAAATTACCTCGCTGACAAATCTCCAATTACTACTTACCAATTACCCCTCATGCTCATCCACTCCTCCTCACACTCCGCAAAAACAAGACTTCCGAAGTTTCAAATACTTCGGAAGTCAATAAATTCAAGCCAGCGGCTGCAAACTGAGCAAGTGCTCAACCTCGAAGCCATCGTCTAACTCTCCCCAGTAAACGGCAAAGCCATTGGGTTCAATTGTCCATTTTGTGCGTTGTTCAGGTGTAGCATTAGCGAGCCATTTAAGCCAATCCATTTGGTCAATAGGCAGATTGATTTCACGACCGTCGCTCAATAAAACATGAAGGATATTTCCTTCAAAGCGAACGCTTTTTGCCTGCACTTGTGTATCAATATTACTGGCTGAAGTAATCATTCCAAACCTCCAGCAACCTTTCCTTATTCTCGCGAGTCAACTTGATAATTTTATTTAATTCCGGCTTATTATAACCATGATTATATTCAACATCTAACGTTTCGAGCCAGATTTTTGCGACATCGTCGCCATGGATCACATGTACATGCGGCGGTTCTTTTATGTCGGATGAATAAAAACGGAATTTACCCGTCTATGATAATAGTCGGCATTATGACCTAATTTTACACCCAAAGTAAATCTGCTGACGCATGCCCATATCTGTGGTTAAATTACTTCATCCACTAATCTCCACTCACCAATTACCCTCATGCTCATCCACTCCTCCTCCCAACTCCTCACGCTTGCCGGCGGACCGCAGCGCGGCAAATCCCTTGGCACGCTAGGCGTCATCGAGAACGGCGCGGTCGTTGTGCGCGATGAAAAGATCGTCGCGGTCGGCGTGACGGCGGAGCTGAAAGCCTCCTACCCGAATGAACCGACCCTCGACGCAGGCGGCTGTGTACTCATGCCTGGTTTCGTGGACCCGCACACTCACGTCATCTGGGGAGGCGACCGCGCCAACGAGTTCGAGATGAAGATGGCGGGCAAACCCTATCTCGAGATTCTGGCAGAGGGCGGCGGGATCATCTCGACCGTCAGACAGACGCGCACAGCCTCCATTGAATCGCTGATTGCGCAAACCCGTCCGCGCTTGCTGCGGATGTTCAGGCATGGTACTACCACCGTCGAAGCCAAGACCGGATACGGTTTGCAAACTGCGACAGAGCTGCGTCTGCTCAAGGCACTGTTGCTGCTCGATGACGAGAGCCTGCTCGACATTGCGATTACCTTTCTCGGCGCGCATGCCATTGCACCTGAATACAAAAATAACCCGCAAGGCTATACCGATCTCGTCTGTGAGTCGATGCTGCCGATGTTGTGCCAGTGGTGGGAAGTCCATGCACCGAGACGCTCCCTGCCGTTTGTAGATGTCTTCTGCGAGGATAAAGCCTTCAACCTCGAGCAATCGCGGCAGATCCTGACGACCGCGCAATCCCTGGGGTTCCCGCTCAAGATCCACGCCGACGAGTTTGGCAACATCGGCGGCGCGGCGCTGGCGGTGGAAATGGGAGCTGTATCTGCCGACCATCTCGTCAAGAGTTCCGATGCAGATATCGCGGCGCTGGGGAAATCGGATACGGCCGCTGTGGCACTACCCTGCACTCCCTTCGGACTTGCCGAAAAAGAATACACACCCGCGCAAAAGCTCATCGAAGCAGATGCCATTCTCGCCCTGGCAACAGACTGCAACCCGGGCACCTCGTGGAACGAGTCCATGCAGTTTGCGATCGCGCTCTCCTGCCGCTACATGGGGTTGACTCCTGCCCAAGCTATCGCGGCATCGACGATCAATTCTGCGCACGCCATCCGCAGGTCCGATAGAGTTGGCTCCATCGAAATCGGTAAACAGGCTGATATGTTGATCCTTTCCGTTCCAGATTACCGCCATCTTGGCTATCGCTATGGGACGAACCTGGTAAAACAGGTGATCAAAAGGGGACATGTGTATTCGGTGGATGTAGGCTACTATCGAATAGCATAATCAGTTAAAATCCGCCATTGCGAGCGTAGCGAAGCAATCTCTTATTCAGGCAAGAGGAGATTGCTTCATCGCCTTTAGTCTCCTCGCAATGACATCACAGGAGTTACTCATGCAAATTGACATCATAGGTGTTCCCATCGATCTCGGCGCAGACCGCCGCGGTGTAGACATGGGTCCCAGCGCAATTCGGTACGCGCACCTGCATCAGAAGCTCAGAGAACTGGGATACTCGCTCGAGGATAAAGGCAACATCGAGGTACCTATCCTGGAAACGTGCGAGATCACCGATCCCAAACTCAAATATATCGACTGCATCATTCCCATGGGAAGGCGCATCGCGGGCGCAGTGGCAACGTCCATTCAGGGTGGGCGTTTTCCGCTGGTGCTCGGCGGAGATCATAGCCTCTCCGTAGGCTCCATCCGCGGCGCGGCAAAACATCGTAGACTCGGTCTCATCTGGGTGGATGCACACGCCGATTTCAATACTGCGGATACAACTCCCTCTGGCAACATTCACGGGATGCCTCTGGCGGCACTGTGCGGACTCGGCGACCCGCGTCTCGTCTCTCTGTGGGAGGAGACGCCTCCCGTTTTGGATCCGAGGCGGGTTGCGGTTATCGGCGCACGTGACCTCGACGTTGGTGAAAAACGGAACCTGCGTGAAGCCGGTGTGATGGTGCAGAGCATGGAGCAGATCGACCGCTTTGGGATGGTGGCTGCGCTGGAAAAAGCCATCGAACGCCTCAGCCGCGACGTGGACGGGATCTATCTATCGTTCGATATGGACGCCCTCGACCCGCGCCACGCCCCGGGCGTGGGGACGCCCGTCCCTGGCGGGCTGACGTATCGTGAGGCCCACCTCGCCTGTGAAGTTGTGGCAGAAACTGGCAAGCTGATCGGCATGGATATTGTCGAGGTGAATCCGATCCTCGATGTGCAGAATCAAACGGCGATTCTGGCTGTGGAGTTCATCCGCTCGGCATTGGGATCGCGCATCTGGGGCGAATGATTTTATTTTACGGTGGCAGTTTCATGTCAGAGCAAGAGCCGTACTTGTTCATTATTCGGGACGCGGCTACAATGGCAGGATGAATACCCTCTACGGTCCCATTCTGATTGTTGAAGATGTCCCCAATGTGCTTGAGCTGCTTGAAGTCACATTGCGGTTTAAAGGTTATGCCGTTCTCACGGCACGCAATGGTGAAGAAGCACTTGAGGTGATCTCACGCCAGAGACCGGTGCTGATCATTACGGATATTCTGATGCCAAAGCTGGATGGGTACGCGTTTGTGCAGAAGCTGCGCCTCAACCCGGATACACGTTCCGTCCCCGTGGTGTTCCTTTCGGCAACGTATGTTACGGCGGAAGACAAGGATTTTGCCCTGAGCCTGGGCGCAGCACGCTTCATGGAAAAGCCGATAGACACCGAAGACTTTTTGCTCACGGTTGCCGAGCTCGTCACGCAGCAGCCATCCGCATTACCCAGCCCGTTGGACATGGAAAGGTTCTACGCTGGCTACCGGACGCGCCTCGAAGACAAGCTTCGGCATAAAAACACGCAGATCGCGCGCGCCGAGCGCCTGCTCACTACCCTGCCGCAGGACCAGAAGCCCGCGTTCGAAGCGCTGCTCCAGCAATCGATGCGTGACCGCGACGAAATCCAGACCGAACTGTACGACATCTATAAGACCCTCGAAGAACTAAAAAAATAACAAATTTTGTTCAGCATTGCCTGACAAGCCTGAACGTTTAAAGGATGATTTTATGCAACCAACATTGTCGTATGTAGAGAATCTTGCGCGCCAGTCCGGCGAGATCCTGCGAGCCGGTTACGACACGGAACACCAGGTGGGATACAAAGGTGTGATCGACCTCGTGACCGAAGTGGACCATCAGTCCGAAAAATTCCTGCTCGGCGAAGTCCAAAAAGACTTTCCTGCCCATCACATTTTTTCGGAGGAAAGCGGGATTATCCAGGGCAACGAGGAAAACGTCTGGTACATTGATCCGCTGGATGGAACGGTCAACTACGCCCACCACATTCCTATCTTTTGCGTCTCGATTGCCTACGCGGCTCGCGGGGACGCTTCGTCTCCGCTCAGCGCGAGCCTCCGCCTGGGAGCCGTGTACGACCCCATGCGCGACGAGATGTTCCTTGCCGAACGCGGCAAGGGTGCATACTTGAATGGTCGTCCTTTACGGGTTTCATCCGTAACCGAATTGCAGCGAAGCCTGCTCGTGACGGGTTTCCCCTACAACGCCTGGGATACGCCTCAGGATAATTTTGAAAACTTCGTGAAATTCGGCAAACTTTCACAGGGCGTGCGCAGGCTGGGCTCTGCGGCACTCGACCTTTGCTATGTAGCTGCCGGGCGCTTCGAGGGGTTCTGGGAGATGGCGCTCAATGCCTGGGATGTGGCGGCTGGCGCCTTGATCGCCGAAGAAGCCGGGGCGCGCGTAACCAGCGTGAGCGGAGAGCCTGATTACATTTCTCCGCCCCAATCGGTAATTGCGTCCACCCCAGGCATTCACGCCCGCATGCTGGAGGTGCTGGGCAAGAAATAATCCGGTCGGGGATTCAATTACCTCCCTTTTTCGTTACAAAATGTGACAAAAGCCAGGTGAAATCTCTCGGTAAAGCGGTAGAATAAGAGCATTATCATCTGAGTAACAATGGCAAGCAGGCAGATCCCGATTAGTAAAACCAAGATTATCGTTCCGTATCGCCGGAACGAGCTACTCTCCCGTCCGCGTCTACTGGAGAGTATGCAATCATTGCTGGATAACAAGCTGCTGCTTCTCTCCGCTCCGGCAGGTTATGGCAAGACCTCTCTCCTGATCGATTTGGCTCATCATAGCAAAATGCCGGTCTGCTGGCTCTCGCTCGACCTGCTGGACCGCGACCCGCAGCGGTTTCTGGCGTATCTGATCGCCTCTCTCGCCGAACAGTTCCCCCGTATTGGTGAAGCGTCTCGCCCTCAATTGAATCGCTTGAAATCCATTGAGCAGGATGCTGAATCTTTCCTGATCACGCTG
>JAICQC010000301.1 GCA_025938055.1 Anaerolineales bacterium
ATCATCATCCACCACAGGCGCCACGCCGCCCGTGCGACTGGCAAGCGTCCATGCCATGCCAAGCTGCGCCCCAGGGCGGATGCTATCCAGCCGCTGCATTACAGACTCGAAGCGCGGCGAGGCATCTGTGAGCAGGATGGGCGCCTCGAGATTGAGCTGTTTGAGCACCCACGCGGATTGGGGATTGAGCGCGCCGGCGCGGGCGGCGATGGTATCCATCCCATCACGCTGGCGCAGCAGCCAGGCATAACCCATTGCGGAGGCAATCGAGTCAGTATCCGGGTTGACGTGTCCGATTACGTACGTTTTCGTTTGCATAAGACTATTCCGTCATTGCGAGCTGATTTGCGGTGTGAACTCTGGCAATGACACAGGGAATTATATCTTGCCTTCACGCAGCAATCCCAGAAATATTTCCACAACTTTTGGGTCGAAATGTTTTTCAGATCCATCAGTCAGATATTGCATCGCCTTTTCCCTCGACCAGGCTGCCCGGTACGGGCGATCTGTGGACAACGCGTCCCACACATCCACTACTGCAAAGATACGGGCAGGGAGCGGGATTTCGCTCCCCTTCAGGCCGCGCGGATCCGTCCCATCCCACTTTTCGTGATGCTTACAAACCACGTATACGGGCGCGCGGCGCGCACATGACGATGACGCCAGGTGTAGAGAAATATTCCCAGCGATGAGAGCAGATAAGGAACCAGATACAAAAGTTCTTCACGGTTCATAATAATAAAGACTTCCGGAGTTTATCAGACTACGGAAGTCCATACGGCGATTCACAAGATTAATTATCTGCTCTTGAGAGCCTGCCATACTCGTTGCGGTGTCGCCGGGATCTCGTCCACGTTGACCCCGACCGCATCGAGAATCGCATTGCCGACCGCGGGTGCGACTCCGTCCATGGGAATCTCGGCGACCGCTTTGACGCCGAACGGGTGACTCGGCTCGAAGGTCTCCACGAAGATGGTTTCGAGCGCGGGCATTTCGTCGGCGCGGAAAATATGATACCGGTCGAGGTCGCGCTCGATGGCGTTGCCTTTTTCATCGTAGCGCATCTCCTCACAGATCGCGTACCCGAGGGCTTGAGTCATGCCTCCTTCGACCTGCCCGGACGCTGTGAGCGGATTGACGATCACACCAGAATCGACCGCCATCACGAGCCTGTCGACCGTTACCGCGCCGGTCTCCACATCCACGGTAACTTCAGCCAACTGCGCCGCGAACGGGGGCGGTGACACCGGCGAGACATAGGATGCCACGCCCATGATCTGTTCCTGGTTATTTTTGTGAAGGGAGTCCAGGGCGATTTCCATGAAGGGAACTGCGCGCCCATCCGGGACAATTGCCTGGCGGTTTGCGAGACGAACATTCGGAGCTTCGGATTCAGGAAGCCCGAGGATCATGGTCGCGCGGACTCTGATTCGCTCTGCGCACTTTTCGGCTGCCTTCACCGCTGCGGTTCCTGAAATATAAGTGGTTGACGAGGCGTAGGCGCCTTTATCGAAGGGAGTGAAATCTGTGTCGGATGAGTAGGTGATCATATCCTCCACAGGCACACCGAGCACCTCTGCCGCCATCTGTGCCAGTACGGTGTCTGAGCCGGTGCCGAGATCGGTCGCGCCCACCAACAGGTTGAACGAGCCGTCGTCGTTCATCTTGACGGACGCGCCGCCCATATCCAGGTAGGGAATGGCTGTGCCCTGCATGACCATGGCAACACCGATCCCTTTTCTCAAGTGTAATCCGCGCTCCCGAAAACCATCGGGACTATCGTGAGCAGAGCGCAGCGAAGTCGAAGCGTTATGCCATTCTTCATTTCCGTACTTATCATCCCATCCGATGGCAGCTCTGGCTTGTGCCACGCATTGTTCGAGCCCCACTGTGTGGATGATCTCGGGTCGAGGCTCGCGACCCTCATTCCACGCGGTCGAAAATGGATGATATTCACCGGGATGAATGGCGTTCCTCAGGCGGAACTCGATCGGGTCGAGGTTCAGGGCGCGCGCGATCTTTTCCATGTGGCGGTCGAGGGGCCAGTAGCCTTGCGGGACGCCGTAGCCGCGGAATGCACCCGCGGGTGGTGTGTTGGTATAGACGATGTCCGCATAGAAACGGATATTAGGAGCCTTACGATATTCTCCATCGCCGACGTACAAAGCCATGGCTTTGTGTCCGGTGTTGCCTGTGACAGTCAGCGCGTGACAGCCATATGCCCCCGTGTCAGACAGCGCATACATCGAGTTGGCAGTGATCGTCCCATCGCGCTTGACGCCGGTCTTCATCTTTATCTTCATCGGGTGGCGCGAGCGTGCGCCGATGAATTCCTCTTCGCGCGTATATTCGTAAATCACGGGTCGCCTGGTTGCAATCGTCAGATGGGCGGGAACATCTTCCATCAAAACTTCCTGCTTGCCGCCGAAGCCACCGCCGATGCGCGGCTTGATCACACGAATCCTTTTTACGGGCAAGTTCAAGACGGGTGCCAGCATTCTGCGCACATGGAATGGCACCTGCGTGGACGTGCGGATCACCAGCCGGTCATCTTCATCCCAGTAGGTTATACAAACGTGCGGCTCGATATGCACCTGCTGGACTTTAGGCACTTCGTATTCCCCTTCAAAAATCTCGTCAGCTTCGGCGAATCCTTTTTCCACATCACCGATGTCAATGCGGATGTGCGCCGCCAGATTCTTTTCCGGGTTTGAGTCCGCGAAGTTAACGAACTCCGGCTCATCGTGGATTCTGACCGCATCATCCTTCATGGCCTCGCGTGAGTCCAAAATCGCGGGCAGGATCTCGTATTCGACATCGATTAAGCGCAAGGCTAGTTCCGCAATTTCAGGAGTCTCCGCGGCGACCATCGCCACGCGGTCTCCGACAAAACGGACCTTGTGATCCAGCGAGAAGGAATCCAGCGGACCGGGAATTGGGTCGGACTGACCTGCAGTGGAGTAGATCACACGAGGGATGTCCTGCCAGGTGAGCACCGCCGCGACGCCTTTCAACTCTCTCGCACGCGTTGCGTCAATGTTTTTGATGCGAGCATGGGCATGCGGGCTTCTGAGGACACGCGCGTAGAGCATGCCGCGCATATCCATGTCGGCAGTGAAGGCAGGTTTACCCTGCACCAGTTTGATGGCATCCACTTTCTTTTCAGGCTTGCCAACGGTCTGATACGTTTCGGTCTGTGGTGTGACGACCACTTTCGGCATCACGCTTGTTCTGACCAAAGCTGGGCTGGGCGAATCTACGTTCGGTGCAGAAGCAGGCGGAGGAAAAGCAAACGGATCACCGCTTGCCGAGAGCTGCCCGCCCACCTCGGTATCGCCGCGCATGACAGCCGCGGCTTTCAGGACCGCCTGCACCGGTTTAAGATAACCCGTACATCGACACAAGACGCCAGCAATCGCCTCGCGAACCTGCTCTTCGCTCGGGTTTGGTGTTTTGTCGAGCAGCGCCTTCGCGGCAAGGATCTGGGCGGGTGTGCAGTACCCGCACTGGATGGCGCCCGATTCAACAAACGCCTTCTGCAGCGGGTGCAAACCCTCCGTCTTCCTCCAGCCCTGATCGGGATGTTCGCCCAAGCCTTCGATCGTAACGATGTCGTGTCCCTCTGCTTGCGCGGCGAGCATGGAGCCTGCATTGACCGGCTTGCCATCGAGCAAAACGGTGTCCGCCCCTGAGAGCCCCTGCTCATCACCGAATTTAATCCCATAGAAGCCAAGCCCGCGCAGGGCGGCAAGTAAAGTTATGGATGGCCTTACATCGACTATGTGTTCGATGCCATTGATCTTCAGTGTGACGTTCATATGAATTCCTTGATTGAAGGTCAAAAGTAACTTTCAACCTTTGACCTTCAACCTTTGACTATTTATAGAACCTTCGTCACTTCCAAGCCAACATTTGCAGACTCCAGCGCATTCTGCGAGCCCAGGACGGTGACAGCGTTGGACTGCGCCACTTTCTCCAGAACTTCACCGAATGCAATAAAGTCCTCGCCGTTGGTGGAGAGCACTTCGTCACGGATCTCCTGCCGCAGCTCGTCTGTGCGGTTGGTGAGATAGCGCAGCATGGATGTGTAGCCCTTTGCATCGGGGAGCTGATACGCGTCGAGGTCGCCGATGGCGCCGATGATGGCTTTGGTCAGTTCATTGTCACTCAGCCGCGATGCGTCGAGACTCTTCAGAAAGGCGGCAGCTTTGTCGTAGCTGTCGATGGTCGCGGCAACATTGGGGTCGCGATAGGAGAGGAAGGTGAACACACCCGAGGCGTCGTCGAACACAGAGAACGCGCCGTACGCACCGCCCTGCACCCGGATCTTCTCCCACAAATACGCCATACGCAGGTAACCGACAATGACCTCTGCGGAGCCGTCGTATTCATACCCGAGATCATACAGATTTGCACCTTTGCCCACGTAATTGACTTGCGCGGGAATTGCCAGCCCTTCCTTCTTTTGACCAGGCTGGACACCGAACGGCTCAAGCTTTACATTCTTTGCGGGCAATGCCGAGAGGAATGTCTCAAGCTGTGGTTTGATGCTGTCCCAGTTGGCGGCGTCCATCGTGACGTTCACCAGCAGGGCATTACGATTGATCAATGCTTCGCGGATGGCTTCGAGTCTCTTCAATACCGACTTCCACTTTTTATCAATGTCACTTGCCAGCTCCCGCAGCGCGAACAAATAACCGATGCCGCTCATCTGATCTTTCGCCCAGCCTGATTCTCCGAACTGCGCGCGCAACCGCTGGTTAACATAGATGTGCCCGCTCGGCACCAGACGGGATTCCAACCCCGCTTTTTCCTCGAGAACGATCTGCTTCAACCGTTCCCGGTTATCAAAGTTGGCGCTGAGCAAAACATCGTTGAGGATATTCAACAGCTCTGCCGATTGAGCGACCGTGGCTTTACCGCGCAGGAAAAGCTTGGCTATGCTCTCTCTTGATCCGAATGTGGTCGTAGTAACGGCTGTACTGGTGATGCCCCCGGTGCTTTTCCCGATGCGCTGTGAGAACTTAACGAAATCTTCCTTATCTGTTCCCGTTTCCAGAAGTGCGCGGGCGAAGATCTCTGTCAGCGGGAGCAGGTCCTTTGGCAGGGCATGCAGGTCGAAGCCGAGATCGAGATAGACGATCCCATTGGTGAACAGGTCATGGTACAGGACCTTGGTATCCTGCATATCCAGGACTTCGATCGGTATGGTCTTGTTCTGCTTTTCAAGGTCTTCGAGCTTGAGAACGGGCAATGTCTCCAATGCCTCTGCGGAGTCAGGGGTTTCCTGTTTGAGCTTTAACTTCTTTGTATTCTCGACGAGGTTCTCGATCAGACTCTCGTCCAGTGACTCGCGAATCTTTGCCAGCCGGGCTTTCTCCTCCTCATCGAAACGTTTGCCCAGCTCAGGGTCCGGTTTGAGGCGCATGATCGTCCGGTGGACATTATCCAGCAGGTGAGCCTGGATCAAGTTTTCGAAGTAGCGCGGGTCAGCCGCGAGGTGCTGTTTGATCTGGTTAAGCGGTCCCTCAAAGGCTAAAAGTTTGAACGGATCCTCATCATGGATCCAGGTGGTGAGCACGCGGCGCATGATGGCAATGCCAACGGGGAAGGCGCCCGTGTTATTCTCGCGCAGGTGGAACTCGACCGTGTTCATGGAGGCGGCGACCATATCAGGATCAATTCCATCGCGA
>JAICQC010000178.1 GCA_025938055.1 Anaerolineales bacterium
CACTCGCTGGAAGACCGCATAGTCAAGGATTACTTCCGCGAGCAAAGCCGGGACCTGGTCAACCCGCCCTATGAACAGATCTACGAAGTGGAACGTAAGGCAACGCTGAAAGAGGTAAATCGAAAACCCATCACGCCCTCGGAGAAAGAAATCAAAAACAATCCGAGAGCCCGCAGTGCGAAACTTCGCATTGCAGAGAAAACGTAAGGACGGGCGGCTGCCCGTCCCTACACGACCATCGCCCAAAGAAAAAGGTCGTTATGCAAGGACAGGTAACACAAATTATTCATGCACACAGACAAGCCCCATGGCGTCTTCAGCGTCAGTGGGTTGGCGCGTTCCTGCTTATGGTAGTGGGCGCGGCAATGGTCGCGGCGCTCTACCTTGACGTGACCGCGCGCACCGCCGTCGCCGGGCGCGAGATTCAGGAACTGCGATCCCAGATCGCGACCGTTCAGCGCGAAAATGCTGACCTCGAGACTCGGCTTGCCGATCTGACGTCCACCGCGGCAATGGAACGCCGCGCCATCGAGCTGGGGTATCGCCCCGTCCAGCCCGGTGAGCTGGATTATGTGGCTGTACCCGGTTTCGCGCCGCCCGAGCCCGCCATTCTGCTGGCGGCGGTGGATGTCACTGCGCAGGCAGAAGCCAGCCCGGCTGAATATACCCAGTCCCTGTTGGAATGGTTCGATGAGCGCATCAGGTTCGGAGGCTCGCGCTAACCATGAGGCAGCAATACGCCGTTCGCTCAACGATCCTCGTGGCTGGTCTCGCCATCGCCGCTCTGGCTGTCATTGTGCAGATCATCCGCATCCAGACCAGCGAGCAGGCTATGGTCTTCCTGTCGCAGGGAGACCGCTACTCGGGTGAATTCCAGATGTTCTACCCCGAGCGCGGTGAGATTTACGACCGCAACGGACATTTGCTTGCGGGTAACCGGACGGTCTACGAAGTGGGGGTGAGCCTGCGTGAAATGAGAGATCCCGAAGCTATGGCGTATACCCTGAGCACCCAGCTCGGGATTGCCTACGAAGAGGTTTATCAAAAGCTGACCGAATCGCCCGAGACCTGGGAATATGTGGTCGTGCAGGACTATGTCAGCGTGGAAAAGGTGAAGGCGCTCCAGGGGCTGGTGGTCCAACTGGATGACGCCGATGACCCGCGCCTGGACGGGCTCGCGTTCAAACCTCATCTGCAGCGCAGTTATCCTGAAAGCGCTCTGGCATCCAACGTGCTTGGCTTTGTCACACGCGACGGCCGGGGCTACTTTGGCATCGAGGAAAAGTATAACGACCTGCTGGCGGGGCATCCTGTCCAGGTTTGGGTGCCGCGTGACCCCAACAAAGCCAGTGAGATTCCCAGAGTGCCGAACGGGACGACCCTGGTGCTCACACTGAATCGCGACCTGCAAGCCCGGGTTGAATCGATCCTCGATCAGTCGCTCATCGATTATGGCGCGCAGAACGGCACGATCATTGTGATGGACCCACGCAATGGCGAGATCCTGGCGATGGCTGCCACGCCGCGCATGGACCTGAACAATTACGGTAATTATTTTACGTTATATGACGATGGCAGCCAGTACAACCGCTCGATTGGCATGTCCTATGAACCCGGTTCTGTGCTGAAAATCCTGACCATGGCTGCTGCTCTGGATGCGGGCACGGTCCGCCCGGAGACCACATTTATCGATACCGGCGCGATCGAAGTGGGCGGCATCACAATCCAGAACTGGAACCGCGATGCCTGGGGCCAACAGAACATGGTCGGCTGCCTCCAGCACTCATTGAACGTCTGCCTGGCGTGGCTCTCTTCTCAGATGGGAACGCAGGTCTTTTATGGCTATATGGAGCGCTTCAGCGTGGGACATCCCACAGGGATCGATCTCTCAGGTGAAGCGACTGGAAGGCTCAAGGTCCCGGGCGATGGAGATTGGTACCCGGTCGATCTCGGCACCAACGCGTTTGGTCAGGGCGTCGCAGTAACTCCTATGCAAATGCTCATGGCAGCTTCCGCAATTGCCAACGAGGGCAAGATGGCGACGCCGCATGTTCTGTATTCCATGCTGCGCGACGGGCATCAATACAACGTTCCTTCGCAGTATGCAGGTTCGCCCATCTCTGCAGAAACCGCACATACCCTGAACGAGATGCTCACAGCCTCCCTGGAACAGGAATCTTCGCTGGCATTACTGCCTGGCTATCGCCTGGCGGGAAAGACAGGCACGGCGCAGATCCCAACCGACTATGGGTACGATCCTTCCCACACGAACGTCTCGTTTGTAGGCTGGGGACCGGCGGATGATCCGCAGTTCATGGTCTATGTCTGGCTGGAAAGCCCAAGCTCATCCATCTGGGCTTCCGAAACCGCATCGCCCGTTTTCGCAAAGGTTGCTGAGCAAACCGTAATCATGCTCAACATCCCCCCTGATGTTGTCCGCAGTCAAGTGGTAACACGATAGATGCTGACTCTCGCCGACGCCCTCGAAGCCCTGACGAATTTTCGTCCCATTGCCACAACGGTCATCACCGAAGCGGTGGTCGACTCGCGTCAGGTAATCCCCGGATCGTTGTTCGTTGCCATTCCCGGGGAGAAAGCGGATGGACATGATTTCATCGAGGAAGCTTTTCGGCGCGGGGCTTCTTTTGCTTTAATTCAGCGCGACATGAACGGCTCCTACCAGACCCTCGACCTGCGCGCGGTTTTGTCCATCGAGTCATTTCCCCGGGATGACCTTGTCCCGCCGATGTGCCTGCGCGTGGAGAACACGGTCACAGCACTTCAGCAGATCGCGCGCTACTGGCGTCGCAAATTGGAACTGCGTGTGATCGGTATCACTGGCAGCGTGGGGAAATCCACCACCAAGGAAATGGTCGCGGAGGTGCTCAGCACGCGCTACCGAACGCTGAAAAGCCCGGGTAACCTCAACAACGAGATCGGTCTGCCTCTCACGATATTGCGGTTAAGCTCAGGGCACCAGCGCGCAGTGCTGGAAATGGGGTTCTACGTCCCCGGCGAGATCGCCTTCCTGTGCGATATTGCCATGCCGCAGGTGGGTGTGGTCACCAACATTGGCACTGTCCATGCGGAACGTGCCGGCTCGCAGGAAGCCATTGCTCGCGGCAAAGCGGAACTGGTGCAGGCATTGCCCGCCGCACCCGATGGAGTTGCGATCCTGAACTTCGATGACCCGTGGGTGCGCCAGATGGAGGAGAAGACAAAGGCGCGCGTCTTCTTCTATGGGCTGTCGCGGGAAGCCAACCTGTGGGCAGATAATGTGGTGGGGCTCGGTCTGGAGGGAATCCGCTTCCGCCTGCATTACCAGGGCGAAACGCTGCACGTGCGCATCCCATTGATCGGGCGTCACTCTGTGCACACCGCCCTGCGCGCCGCGGCGGTGGGGCTGGTAGAGGGTATGAACTGGCAGGAGATCCTGGAAGGGCTTCACCAGGGGCATACGCAATTGCGCCTCGCCGCGGTCCGCAGCCAGACGGGCGCGCTGCTGCTCGACGACACCTACAACGCCTCGCCTGAGTCGATGCTGGCGGCGCTCAACCTGCTCGATGAACTGGAAGGTCGCAAGGTGGCTGTGCTGGGCGATATGCTCGAACTGGGTCCGTACGAACGCGGCGGGCACGAGATGGTCGGGCTGCGCGCTGCACAGGTGGCAACGATCCTGCTGACGCTGGGTGAGCGCGCGCACCTGATCGCCGAGGCAGCCCGGCGCGCAGGCATGAAAAAATCCTCGATCCTTGAGTTCCAAGACTTTGACCCGCTCATGGAGTGGTTGAAAGCTAACCTGACCAAAGAGGATGCTGTGTTGATCAAGGGCTCTCATGGGCTTCGCATGGATCGTATTACCTCGATGCTGGAGTCACGCTCATGAGACAGACCACTTTCGTACTGGGTCTCGCCATGTTTTCCTTCGTGATGACGGTGATCTGGGGAACTCCGCTCCTGCGCGTGCTCCGTCACTTCAGGATCGGTAAATTGATCCGGGTGGATGAACCGGGTCATCACAATGTGAAGATGGGGACGCCCACGATGGGCGGCGTGTTGTTCATCGTGCCTGTCCTCATGCTCACCGGCCTATTAAATGCCGCCGCCCTCATCGGTCTGGAGGTAACGGGCCGCTCGGTGCTTGTGCCTTTGATCGTGATGGTGGGCTATGCCTTGCTTGGGGCGCTGGATGACTGGGAAGGCATCCGTGGCAAACGCCGAGGCGAAGGGATGCGCGCCCGCACAAAGTTCTTGGCACAGGTCCTGCTGGCGCTGGGCACCGCGCTTGTTTTGAAGTATTTACTGCAAGTCCCGGAAATGCGCCTCCCAGGTGTCAATGATGATCTCGTGCTTGGCTGGTGGTATATCCCGATCGCGGCATTTATTATCGTCAGTGAATCGAATGCCATCAATTTTACAGATGGGCTCGACGGTCTGGCGGGACTGATCTCTGCCACCGCGTTCGCTGCATTTGGCGGGATCGCCCTCATGCAGGAGCAGATCTATCTCGCTCGTTTTTGTTTCACGATCGTCGGCGCCCTCTTTGGGTTCCTGTGGTTCAACGTCCACCCGGCGGAGCTGTTCATGGGTGACACCGGCTCGCTTGCTCTTGGCGCCACGCTTGCAGTGGTCGCGCTGATGACAGCACAGTGGCCCCTGCTAGTTGTGATCGCCATCATTCCTTTGAGTGAAGCGCTGAGTGTCGTCATTCAGGTCACATACTTCAAATTGACCCGAGGCAAGCGGTTCTTCAAGATGGCGCCCGTCCATTTGCATTTTGAACTGCTGGGCTGGAGTGAGACCCAGGTGGTCCAGCGATTCTGGTTGATCGGTTTGCTCGCCGCGATGGTCGGCATCGGATTGGCAGTTGTTTAGGAACTGGTAAATAGTAATTGGTAATTACTTGATGAAAACGAACTGGATAGGAACACGTGTTTTGATTTTAGGAGCCGCACGGCAAGGCTTGGCGCTTGCGCGCTGGCTTTCCCTGCATGGCGCACGTGTTACTTTGAGTGATATGCGTAGCGAAGCGGATTTGCACGTCGCGCGTGAATCCCTTGCCGAATACCCCATCCAGTGGGCGCTCGGCGGACATCCGCTTGACCTGCTCGATGCCACAGACCTGCTCTGTCTCTCCGGTGGAATCCCGCTCACACTGCCGATCGTGGTAGAAGCCGTCAAACGAGGAGTTCCTCTCTCGAACGATTCGCAGATCTTCCTGGAAGTTGTCCCCTGCAGAACGATTGGCATTACCGGTTCAGCAGGCAAGACGACCACCACGACACTTGTTGGAAACATGGCGAAGAATGCCTATGGCGAAAAGGCGTATGTTGGCGGCAATATCGGCGACCCACTGATCAATTACGTGGATGATATTAAAGCGGATGACATTGCTATCCTTGAGCTTTCCTCCTTTCAACTGGATCAGATGACGATCTCACCGAACATTGCGGCGATCCTGAATGTGACGCCGAACCACCTGGACCGGCATGGCACGATGGAAGCCTACACCGCTGCCAAGGCGCGCATCCTGGAATTTCAAAGCGAAAAGGATGCCGCGGTTCTCGGACGCGATGACAAAGGCGCCTGGAGTTTGCGCAACAAAGTGCGTGGCAAGCTATATACATTCAGCCTGGATGAACTGGACGAAGGTTTGAACGGTACCTGTTTGCAGGACGGTCTATTGAATTTGCGCGACGGTAATGTCAACCTGCCATTGATCCTACGCGAGAAGGTTTTGCTGCGCGGTGATCATAATGTGTCGAATGTGCTGGCGGCGTTCGCCATCGCGTATGCGGCGGGCTTCCCTCTCCATGCCATGCAGGAGGCAGTCGAGGAGTTTCGCGGCGTGCCGCACCGATTGGAGCTTGTGCGTGAATTGCACGGCGTGCGCTGGTACAACGACTCGATCGCGTCGGCGCCCGAACGGAGCATGGCAGCCATCCGTGCATTCGATGAGCCGATCGTGCTCCTGCTCGGCGGGCGCGACAAGGATCTTCCATGGGAGGATCTGATGCGGCTCGTCAGCAAACGCGTGGATCACGTGGTGCTGTTCGGCGAGGCAGCGGAGAAAATCCAGAAAACGATGGATGGGCTCGAGCTTCGAGAGAACGGCTCCACCTTCATACGCGAGGGAAGTCTGCATGAAGCAATCCTCAAGGCGGCAGAGGTCGCTGAGTCTGGTGATGTCGTCCTCTTATCGCCGGGCGGTACGAGTTTTGATGAATTCAGGGATTTTTCGGAACGTGGAGAAAGGTTTAGAGAATGGGTACTAGAACTTTCGTAAATGATCGCATGCCTTTTACACCTGCCAAAAGGCTGAGTCGCAGCGTGGATGTCCCGTTGATCCTGGCGGTCGTGGCGCTGACGGTGTTCGGCTTGATCATGCTGTACTCCGCCTCATTCGACTTCTCTTTCAATGAATTTGGTTCGCCGACGCATATGTTCTCCCGACAGGTGCGCTGGCTGGGTGTGGGCATTCTGCTGGCGACTGCGCTGTCGCTCTTTGATTATCACCACTGGCGGAAAGTGGTGGTGTTCGCCATGCTGGGCACGATCGCTTTGCTGGTCACCGTCCTGTTCGTGAATGAAATCCGGCTGGGCGCCTCACGGTCCCTCTATGAAGGCTCCTACCAGCCATCGGAAATCGCCAAACTGATCTCGATCATCTATCTGGCGGTCTGGCTGTATGCCAAACGAGATTTTTTGCATGACATTAGTTTAGGCTTAATTCCTCTGGGTGTCATTCTTGGTATCATTGGCGGGCTCATCTACCTGCAGCCGGACCTGAGCGCTGCAGGTACGGTGCTGGTCCTTGGCGGCTTGCTGTTCTTCCTCGCCGGAGCTGATATCAAACAGATTGTATTTATCCTGATTCTGGCAGTTTTCATGGGATGGGTCATCGTCCAGTTCAGCGTTACCGGTCAGGATCGCGTAGCGTCTTTTCTCGCCGGTTTGCAGGACCCGACCCACGCTTCCTACCACGTGCAGCGTTCCTTTGAGGCAGTCATAAAAGGCGGCATTTTCGGCGTGGGATTAGGGCAGGCGGACACCAAGTTAACAGGCTTGCCGTTCGCCCCCACGGATAGTATTTTTGCTGTTGTCGCCGAGGAGCTTGGGTTGTTCGGGACGATACTGCTCATGAGCCTGTACGCAGTTCTCGTCTGGCGCGGGCTGGTGATCGCCCGCCGTGCCCCCGATATGCTGGGCACCCTGCTTGCCTCTGGCGTAACGTTCTGGATTGGCATGGAGGCATTGATCAACATGACCGTGATGGTTGGGCTCATGCCATTTGCAGGGAATGCGCTGCCGTTCATTAGCGCTGGTGGCTCGAACCTGGTATCAACCCTGTCTGCAATTGGGATTATCCTGAACATCTCCCGCCAGAGTGGCGAGAGTGTCAAGAAGGAAGAAAACGATTGGAGGTCATTCGGTGCGGTTGTTGATTTGCGCCGGGGGAACGGGCGGCGGAGTGTATCCCGCCCTCGCCGTGCACGACGTACTCACGTCTAAGGTCAAGGACGTGGAGACGCTGTGGGTGGGCGGCGAAGGTGGCATGGAAGAATCTCTGGTGAAACGTCACGGGATTCCCTTCCAGTCCATTCCTGCCGCGGGTGTGCATGGTGTCAGTCCCCTGGTCCTGCCGCGTAATCTGATCCGGGTCGGGCTGGGCATCCTCGCTGCCTATGGCATCCTCAACGACTTCAAGCCCGATGTGCTCTTCTTTACCGGTGGTTATGTGGCTGCACCGATGGCATTTGCCGGGCGTTCCTTTCCGTCGGTGCTGTATGTGCCCGATATCGAGCCAGGTATGGCGATTAAATCGGTTGCCAGGTTTGCAGACATCATCGCGGTCACAACCGAGCAATCGCAAAGGTTCTTTAACAAACGAGTGTACGAGACCGGTTACCCGCTCCGCCCGGATCTCGCGGTCTGGGACCGCCAGACCGCCCACCAGCACCTTGGCATCTCCAGCGAACTTCCCGTTACCCTGGTGTTCGGCGGGAGCAAAGGTGCTCATTCGATCAACATGGCAGTTTTGAGTAACCTGCGCGCCCTGTTGGAAAAATGCGAAATTATCCATCTCTCCGGGGAGGAAGATTGGGATCTCGTGAAGGGCACGCGTGAAGAATTGCCACCGGAGTTGGCGGTTCGCTATCATGCCATGGCGTACCTGCACGAGATGGGCGCGGCGCTGGCTGCCGCAGACCTGGTCGTTTCGAGAGCTGGTGCGAGCTCGCTCGGCGAGTTCCCACTCTTTGCCTTGCCCGCCATTCTGGTGCCATACCCGTACGCGTGGCGCTATCAGAAAGTCAACGCAGACTACCTCACGCGGCGCGGTGCAGCGATCATGTTGCAAGACAATCGCATCAATGAGGAACTGCTGGTGGCGTTGACCGTCCTGCTGGAGAATCCGAACAAGTTGAAAGCGATGCGGGCTGCGATGTTCGAACTGTCTCACCCGCGCGCCGCGGAAAAGATCGCCAGCGCATTGCTGGAACTGGCTGGAGAGTAACACCATGATGAGTATCGTCTATCTGTTTTGGATGTTCGTAATTCTCTTTGGCATTGTCGGGTGGATGCGCGGCTGGGCAAAGGAACTCCTGGTTGCCTTCAGTGTGATCCTGGCACTGGCACTCAACCATGTGTTGCGCAGATACATCCCCATTGCGCAGAACCTGCCCGAAACCGACGTGTCGCTTTTCTGGGTGCGGACGATCATCCTGCTTGTGCTGGTCTACTTTGGTTATCAGACCGTCATCAGCATTTCGCATCTCGCCTCCCGCGCCGTGCGTGAACGCCTGCAGGATACGCTCTTCGGCGGGATCATGGGGGCGCTCAACGGTTATCTGATCGCCGGGACGATTCTCTTTTACATCCATATCGCGAACTATCCCTTCCCGGAAGTTATCTCCAGCCCGACCGACCCGGCACTGCTGCAGACTGTCAACCAGATGATGCTCTACATGCCTCCGCAGCTTCTGGGCGAACCCGGTATTTACTTTGCGATTATCATCGCGTTCGTATTTGTGCTTGTGGTGTACATCTAAACCAAGGAAATAGAGAACGAATATGCCACACGTCCATTTCATTGGCATCGGGGGAAGCGGTCTTTCCGC
>JAICQC010000342.1 GCA_025938055.1 Anaerolineales bacterium
CCCCACGATCTGCTGAATCAGCGGGATCACAAACGGATAGTGGGTACATCCCAACACCACTGTATCGATATTTTCCTCCAGCATTGGTAACAACGCATCTTCCAAAATTCGGCGCGTCTCTTCGCCATTTAAGTTTCCCTGCTCGATCTGCTGAACCAAGCCACCACAGGTATTTTGGTACAACTGCACGCCGTTTGCAAAGCGCTCGACAACGGAAGCATAGAGCGCGCCCTGAAATGTCGCAGGCGTTGCCAGCACACCCACCTTGCCGGTCTGCGTATGCTCCGCGGCGGGCTTGATCGCCGGTTCCATGCCGACGAATTGGACATCGGCGAATTTCTCGCGCAGATGTTTCAGTGCCGCGGCAGAGGCAGTATTACATGCGACGACAATGATCTTGGCGTTCTGTTCCAGCAGTAATCTGGTGATCGTCTCGGAGAAATCCCGGATCTGCTGCATCGGGCGCGGACCGTATGGGATGTGTCCCTGGTCGCCAAAGTAAACAATCGACTCTGCGGGCATTTGCTCGCGGAGCGCGCGCAGAACTGAAATGCCGCCAACGCCGGAGTCGAAGATGCCGATGGGGGAAATGTTGAATAGCATTGAAAATCGGATCCCGCGGCAAGCGCCTCAATCCCCTGCCGCCTCGACAAACTTCCGAAACAAATTCCTTGTCCCTGCTTGATCTGTGAGCCACTCAGGATGCCACTGAACGGCGAGTCCAAAAGGATGATCGGGCAACTCGATAGCCTCAATCAATCCATCTAGCGCGTGGCCTGCTACACGCAGTGAAGGCGCAATGTTCTTGAGTCCCTGGTGGTGAAGGCTGTTGACTTTGATGATTGGTTCACCAAAGATCTCGGCGGTATGCGTTCCTTCCTCGATCTTGATTTCATGCACAAGCACCGTGCGCATATTACCCGGATAGGAATGATCGAGCGCATTGGGGAGCTGGTCAGGGATATGAGTGTGGAGATTTCCGCCCAAAGCCACATTGACCACCTGGCAGCCGCGGCAAATGCCTAGGAACGGTTTACCGTCGGCCGCGGCCGCCTGGACCATTTTGAGTTCGATGGAGTCCCGCGCAGGGTCTACGTCATCGATGCGGGGATGAGGCTCACCCGGGGAATGTTCGAGCCCAATGTCACCGCCGCCGGAGAAGAGAACGCCATCCAGCCGGTGATAGACCGCATCCCACCCATCCTCGGCGATCAGGGAAGGGATGAGGACCGGCACGCCTCCCGCCTGCATGACAGCGTCGATATACGACTGCATAAGCATGATTGTCGGTTGACCATTTGCATTCCTGGACTGGTTGGTGGTAATGCCAATGATTGGAGGTTTCATCATTCAATTGTAAAACAAAAAAGACCCTAAGGTAAACCTTAGGGTCTGCCAAAAACGAATTAGATTAGTCGAACTTCTGTTTGAGGCGGGCAGATTTTCCCGTGCGTTCCCGCATGAAGTAAAGCTGCGCCCTGCGAACAACACTGTGGCGCTCGACCACAACCTTGTCGATCCGCGGGGAACGGAGCAGGAAAGTGCGCTCCACGCCGATGCCATTGGAAGCCATACGGCGAACCGTAATGGAATGGTCGTTGCCGCCCTTGCGCATGCGGATCACGGTGCCCTTGAACTCCTGAATGCGTTCGCGGTCGCCTTCCTTGATCTTCACGTGAACACTGACGTTATCGCCAGCTTTTACCGTAGGTACTTTCTCATTCTGTTTGGCTTCGAGAGCCTTGATGACGTCTGCCATTGTCTTTCATCCTTACGAATATGATTTCTTTTACCGCATCCCACTGCTTAGGCTGTTTTGCGGTACCGTATAACGCGACGGCGGATTATAGCACGCCTTTTCCAGTTCTACAAGTGACAACCTTGCGCAGGTTTTTGCGCGGGCAGGCTCACGAATATTTCCGAATCGCCAGCACCGCGTTATGCCCGCCGAAGCCGAAGGCATTGCTGATCGCGAGATCGATTTTTTTCTCGCGCGCCTCGTTTGGGATGTAATCCAGGTCACACTCGGGGTCGGGCGTCTCATAATGGATCGTCGGCGGCAGGACCCCCTCACGCACTGCCTGCACGCAGAAGATTGCCTCCAGCGCGCCGGTCGCCCCCATCATGTGCCCGGTCATGGACTTTGTGGAAGAAATAGGGATCTCATACGCCTTCTCGCCAAACGCGGCTTTGATGGCGCGCGTCTCCGACTGGTCGTTCAGCAGCGTGCCGGTCCCATGGGCGCTGATATAGCCAAGATCGTCCACGGTTGCCCTGGCAGATGCCAGCGCCATGCGCATGGCGGCGGAACCGCCTTCCCCAGCTTCGTGCGGCGCGGTAACGTGGAAGGCGTCCGCGGTGGCACCGTATCCGGCAAGCTCGGCAAGGATGTTCGCGCCGCGCGCCTTCGCATGCGACTCGGTTTCCAGCACCAGCACACCCGCGCCTTCCCCCATTACGAGTCCATCTCGGTTTTTGTCGAACGGTTGAGGGGCCATCGAGTAATCATCATTGCGGCGGGACATGGCGCCCACACGGTCGAATGCCGCCACACCCACCGGACAAATCGTCATTTCGGCACCCCCCGCCAGCGCGGCGTCGATCATCCCGGCTTTTAACATCAACAACGCTGTGCCAATGCCATCCGCGCCAGAGGCACATGCCGAAGCAACGGAAAAACAGGGTCCCTTGATCTGGTGATCGATGGCGATCATGCCTGCCGCGCCGTTTGGCATCAACATGGGGATAAGGAAAGGACTCACCCGGCGAGGTCCTTCGGTATGGTTCGTGATGACCGCATCCTGCAGGGATTTGATCCCGCCAATCGCCGATGACACCAGCACACCGATCCGATCACCGTTGGCTTCCGTGACCTCCAAGCCAGAGCTTTCCAGCGCATCTTTTGCAGCGGCAACCCCCAACTGTTCAAAGCGGTCACGACGGCGTGCTTCCTTGGGGTCCATGTAGTTGCCCGGTTCGAAGCTTTTTACCTCCGCCGCGAAATGCACGTTCAATGATGTCGGGTCGAACAGCGTGATCGGTCCCACCCCCGACACACCGTTGACTGCATTCCTCCAGCTTTCCTCCACAGTCAACCCGAGTGGGTTCACCGTCCCCATACCTGTAATTACGACTCGCTCCATTCACTCCTCACAATCAAAGCATACGTTGGATTTTGCTGTATAGAGAACCCCGAATATGCTTACGAGTCACGCCTCACGCGCAGCCGCAAGCCGTTTCTGTTTCGATGCAATTCTTCAACTTTAGGCCTTTCCTACTCCCCCGCTTTCGGAAAATACTCCCCTTCTACCCAGGATTCGCCGTTCGGGCTGACCTCCTTTTTCCAGATCGGGACGATTTCCTTCAAACGGTCGATTCCATACCGTGCGGCGTCAAAGACTCCCGTATCGCGATGCGCGGCGGTGCAGGCAATCAAGACTGTTGGCGTCTTCGGGTAGAGCTTACCAATCCGCTGGACGATGGCGATCCCTTCGACGATGGGCCAGCGTTCGCGGATCTCATCCGCGACCTGCTTCATCTTGGCTTCTGCCATTGGGATGTAGGCTTCGTATTCCAGGAACTCGGTCTCATACGCCGCGCCGCGGCTGGTCTTGCCGCGCACCATGCCTGTAAAGATGGCTGCCGCGCCGGTGCTTGTCAATGTGATCTTTGCCAGCAACTCATTCAGGTCAATCTCGTCTTCGGTGATGGAGAAAATTATTGGGAATTCCATAATTTATTCAGGGTAGGCAGGCCCCGCCCTACACAATCACCCTCCCGATACAGGCGGGAACATTGCCAGTTCCGCGTTTGGAGGAATGACCGCTTCATCGAAGGCATACTCACGGTTGATAGTAATCAGCACGCTCGACATCGACTCTTTGAGATTTGGGTATTCCGCCGAAAGCTGATCCTTCAATCCCTGCACCGTCAGGTCGGCAGGGATATCCAGTTCCATAGACTTCGTCCCGGCACGATCACGCAGAGTGGCAAAGAATAATAACTTCACGCGGTTCATAAATTCCTAGATCCAGGCGTCATTTGCGGCCGTCCGTTCGTTGACCAGGTCACCTGTGTTTACGGTACCCGCCGGTTCCACCAGCAGGATGTGGCATTCGTGCACGGCAACAGGCTTGTGCTCCAAGCCCTTCGGAACCACGAACATCTCCCCTTCGTTCAACGTGACGATTCCCTCGCGGAATTGAATTTCCAGTTGACCTTTCAAGACAACGAACACCTCATCGGTTTCAGGGTGATCATGCCAGACAAATTCTCCCTGCACTTTGACGATCTTGAAATGACAATCGTTCATCTGTGCAATAATCTTCGGAGACCAATGCTCCGAGAATTTTGCAAGCTTTTCCTGGAAGTTTATCGATTGATAATCCATCGATCCATTTCTCCATACTTTGGAGTCAGGGAACTTGTTCCCGCTTTGCATGACCAGAAGGCTGGTTGACTCCACAAGTCATTCATTTACAACGTCGCCGCTTTGACCGCCATGCTTTTCGACTAATCGAATATTCTGGATTCGCATGGTTTTCTCGGCGGCTTTTGCCATGTCATAGATGGTTAGCGCCGCGACGGAGACCGCAGTCAAGGCTTCCATTTCGACCCCGGTTTTGCCGATAGTCTTTGCCGTAGCGGTCACGACCACACCAGGGATGGCGTTGTCCAACACAAGATCCACATCAATCTTGGTGAGAGGCAGAGGATGACATAACGGGATGAGTTCCGAAGTCCGCTTGGAGGCGCTGATTCCTGCAATCTGCGCGACCGTAAGCACGTCGCCTTTTTTGATCTGTCCGGCGCGGATTAGCTCCAGCGTTTCCTGCTTCATGTGGATCTCCCCACGAGCAACTGCCACCCGCTCCGTGTCCGGTTTGTGCCCGACGTCCACCATGCGGGCGTGCCCCTGTTCGTCGAGGTGAGTTAACTTAGGCATAAGGAAATTATATCGTATGGAGATACCTGGCGGTATAATTCACCGCCTATGGACAACCTGCTGAACCGCCAGTTGAATTACACTGTACACACCTCTGTGTATGAGGGTCCGCTCGACCTTCTGCTCGACTTGATCGAGCGCGCGGAGCTGGATATTACGTCCGTGTCTCTGGCGGGGGTGACCGACCAGTACCTGTCATATATCAACAGCCTTGAGCAGGTCAACGCGGACGAAATCTCTGCCTTCCTGGTGATCGCA
>JAICQC010000613.1 GCA_025938055.1 Anaerolineales bacterium
AAGTGTGCGGCTTAGGTCTGCCCGCTCGTCTTCGGTCAAAACTCCAGCCAAACGCGATTTCCCGCGTCGTAAAGGCTTTACCGGAACAATTGCCCAAAGTGTCATAAGTCACTTCCGATGAAATTCAGCAAATCTGCGGCTAATCGTTTTCTGTCTTCATGACTTTTCATCAGTGTGTTTGTTACATATGTCCTCATACTTAAACCCTTAACGCTTTCATTAAGTTGCTCATCAATTTTATCGAGCACAAAATCCGTTGCCAGGCCGCGGTAATGGTTTGCCACGGCAAGGGCAGAGGGCTCGATCCCCAATTCGCGATACATCTTTGCTGCCGGTCCTTTGACGGCTTGCCCGCCGATGATCGGTGAGACTGCAACCAACCTCGCTCCGGACCTCTCTCCTTGGAGGAGAGGGGAGATCACCTGAAGAATCGGATCGATGCTTACCCACGGATTCGACGGACAGATGACAATTGCATCAGCCGATTCTATCGCTTCACGCACACCGCGAACGGGTTCCGCCTCGTTGACTCCGTCAAACCAGAATCCTGTTACGCGCGGCTCACATCTACGCTGGACAAAATATTCCTGAAATGCCAGCTCGCCTTGGTCTGTTTCAACAAATGTTCTTACAGGTCTGTCCGACATCGGCAGGACGGTGTGATCAATTCCCCATGCCTTGCAAAAATCCCTGGTGATCTGGCTTAGGGAATATCCTTCTTTCAACCGGCGAGTTCGTTCAAGATGAGTTGCCAGGTCCCTATCTCCCAGCTTGAACCAATCCGAACCGCCCAATTTCGAGATGTTCTCAATCGCATTCCATGTTTCGTCTGCGCGTCCCCAGCCGGTTTCTGGATTGGCTATTCCTGCGAGTGTGTAGCAAACTGTATCGAGATCAGGACAAATATATAATCCATAATGCTCAAAATCATCGCCGGTGTTGACGATGACAGTCAAATCCTCAGGACGAAGAACTTGAGCGAGTCCGTGTGCAAGTTTGGCGCCACCGACTCCGCCGGCGAGAGCAACGACTTTCATACGAAGATTACAATATCTTGAAGAGGTTTTCTTTCCCGTGCTTCGGGTGCGACTTCGCGATACCCAACAAAAAACATTCCCTGTGGCTCCCATGCTTCGGGTAGATTCAAAGTCTTGCGAATGGTTTCCTGCACGAACAACGGCCAGCAAGCCCAGACTCCGCCCAGGCCTTCTGCATGTACGGCAAGGAGCAATTGCAGTCCCGCAGCAGCGACAGATTGAACAGCCATCATGTACTCAGCTTTGTTGCGTTTCTCATCAGGATAGGAGTCCATGTCGCTCATGTCGAGGCACATCAAAATCGCCACAGGTGCCGAGGTAATCCGTTCTTTGGAACGTTTGATTTGTGTTTGAATTTTTTCAGGTGGTAGACCATCCCTTGTCAGATCGCGTTCAAATTCAACCGCCATCGCGTCTGCAAGCTGAGCCTGAGCGGATAAATTCGTCATTACAACGAAACGCCAGGGCTGGCGGTGATGCGAGGAGGGGGCGTACGTGGCCTATGTCTCCGAGCAGAACCTG
>JAICQC010000585.1 GCA_025938055.1 Anaerolineales bacterium
GAAGCAGATATGGAGACCTATCGCCGTCTCGGTTATGCCCAGGATGCGCGCGTAGGAGCTGATGGAATTGAACGTTGGGCAGAGGATTATCTCGCCGGAGAGCGCGGCGGCGATTTATATGTAATCAATCCGACCACCGGACAACCCGTGACAAAAATCGGTGAAAAAGAGCCAAAGGCTGCTGATTCTGTATACCTAACCATTGACAACAATTTGCAGTTTTACGCGCAGGAGGCAATCAAGGGGTTTACCGGTGCGGCTGTAGTGCTCGAACGGGACACCGGGCGCGTGCTTGCGATGGCGTCCTCACCCGGTTTTGATGCGAATATTTTTTCATCGAACAACCCGAATGGAGGCAGGGCTGCGGAACTTGTCCCTGGATCGCTGCTCAACCGCGCTGCACAAGGGCAGTACCCGCTTGGTTCTGTATTCAAGATCATCACCATGGCGGCAGGCATGGAAAGCGGCTTGTTCGTTCCGGAATCAACATTGGACTGCCAGTATGATTGGACAAAACTGACAGATCAGGTCCGCCATGATTGGACGTGGGATCATTGTCAGGACAGGTTGCAGGCAGGCAACGAGTGCAACACACCCGATAGCGTACCCTCTGGTGTGCTGACTCTCCCTCAAGGATTAATGCGTTCCTGCAACCCATTCTTCTGGGAAATCGGTTACGTACTGGATCAAAACAACCGCAAGAATGACATCGCAAATATGGCGCGCGCGTTTGGTTTGGGAAGCCCCACCGGTATCGAGCAGATCACCGAAGCCTCAGGTCAGATCGTTGATCCTCCAACCGTCATCGACGTGGTGAACCAGACCATTGGTCAGGGTGACGTGCAGGTCACACCATTACAGGTCGCCCGGTTTATTGCTGCAATTGGGAACGGAGGCACGCTCTATCGCCCTCAGGTGGTGGAGAAGATCGAGCCTGTCGATGGTGGCGCCGCGAAACTCATCTTCAAGCCTGAAGCAAACGGCACCTTGCCTGTCACGCCCGAACGCCTGGAAGTGATTCAGGATGCCATGTGGGAGGTGGTTCACAATCCACTTGGTACAGCCAATTTCAGGTTGCGCGGGTTGCGGATTCCGGTGGCGGGCAAGACAGGGACAGCTGAATCAGGAAGCGGCGATCCACACGCATGGTTCGCCGGGTATACGATGGCAGGCGAAAGCTCTGGTTTGCCCGATATCGCGATTGCAGTAATTCTTGAGAATCAGGGTGAAGGCTCAGATTGGGCCGCTCCTGTCTTCCAGCGGATTGTGGAAACATATTACTTCGGTTCACCTCAGACCATCTACTGGTTCGAATCCAACTTCGGTGTGACCGAAACACCGACTCCGTTTGGCGGCATCCCAACCGAGACGCCAGAGCCATAAACATCAGCCACAGAGACCACAAAGCGCTTTGAGAAAAAGAATCACTGTGCGTCTCTGAAAGCCCAATAGCAAACATTTTGACTAACACTATCCAACAAGGTCTCATCATCAAAGCCCAGTCTGGTTTCTTTACTGTGGAGACCGGGCAGGGCTTTATCGTTTGCCAACTGCGCGGTAAGTTGAAGCAGGGCAGAGCAACTGGTGATATCGCGGCAATCGGGGACCGCGTCCGCATTACATTGTTAACGGATGGAAGCGGGGCAATAGAAGAGGTCGAAGAACGGAAGCAGGCTATCATCCGGCTTGACCCGAGGCCGCAGGGTGAGTATCAGCAGGTTCTACTGGCGAATGCCGATCAGGCAGTCTTCGTCTTTGCGTGCGCACATCCGAAACCAAAATTGAGAATGTTGGATCGTTTTCTTGTCATCGCGGAAAAACAGCGCGTGCCCGCCGTCATCGTCGCGAATAAAATTGATCTTGTGGATAATGCAAAGGAAATTTTTGGTTTGTATGAGCCACTCGGTTATCGCATGATTTACACCTCAATAAAAATAGGCGCGGGCATTGATGAATTGCATACTGCGTTGAAGAATAAAATTTCCGCGCTGGCGGGGCCAAGCGGCGTGGGTAAGTCCAGTTTGCTCAATGAGATCCAACCCGGGCTGGGACTGGCGGTGAATGAGATCAGCAAGGCGATGAAGAAAGGCAA
>JAICQC010000340.1 GCA_025938055.1 Anaerolineales bacterium
GTGCGCTTCGTTCGTTTTGGGGCGCAGGCGGATTTCCTTGACCTCGATCTTGGTCTGAGCCCTTTTGGCTTCGCGTTCCTTTTTGGCACGTTCATAAATAAACTTGCCATAATCGATCACCCGACAGACCGGCGGGTTGGCGTTGGGGGAGACTTCCACAAGATCCAAATCGGCGTCGCGTGCAATCTGCAAGGCTTGTCGCATGGGAACAACACCAACGTTGCTGCCATCTGGCCCGATCAGGCGGACTTCCGCGACGCGGATGCCCTCATTAACTCGAAAATCTGTAGCGCTGATAAGTTTCTCCTAGTTCAAAACAGTTGACCAGCCCACGGCTGGTTTTTGGCGGACGAATGATACCATGCACAGCGAGGAATCGTCAACAAAAAAGACGTTTTCTCGCGCGGAGCAGAGAGTGGGTGTTCGCGCCGCTCCGCGCGAGAGTGTTACAACTCTGGCGCCCTTCTGACAATCCTGTCCTTTGCACGTCCCAGGAACTCACCCAGCGGAATATTATTCTGCTGGCTTCCATCTCGTACACGCAGAGAGACCTGCCCGGCATTCATTTCATTTTCACCGACCACGAGCATATAGGGTACCTTCATCAACTGCGCCTGCCTGATCTTGGCATTCATACGCTGCGCACTAACGTCTGCATGGGCGCGGATTCCGTTCTCGCGTAATTGCTGGACGATGCCATTCGCATACTCATTCTGTCCATCTGTGATTGGGATGACGCGGACCTGTTCCGGTGAAAGCCAGACCGGGAAGTTGCCTGCATAATGCTCAAGCAGGAACCCGATCATGCGCTCGTGCGTACTCAACGGAGCGCGATGAATGCACAACGGCACTTCTTCATTGCCTTCCTTGTTCGTGAACTTGAGATCGAAACGGGCAGGCTGGGCAAAATCCACCTGGTTCGTCATCAGGGAAAATTCCCTTCCGATAGCGCTCCAGACCTGGACGTCGATTTTTGGACCATAGAACGCTGCTTCATCTTCGGCTTCGACATATGGCACATTGCCGTTCGTCATTGCGCGGCGGACCATGTCTTCCGTCTTGAGCCACAGGCGTTCATTATCTACGTACTTCTTGCCAAGTCCTTCTTTGCTGTGCAAGGAGAGACGCATCACATACTTCTCGATGCCAAACAGTTCGAAGTACTTGCGATACATACCGATGACCGCCAGAAATTCCTCTTCGAACTGGTCCTCCGTCACATAGATATGGGCGTCATTCATCTGCATCGAGCGGACGCGCATCAACCCGAACAGTTCACCAGATTTTTCGTAGCGGTAGCATGTCCCATATTCTGCCAGGCGAATAGGCAGGTCGCGATAGGAACGACCCTTCGCCCCGAAGATTTTATGGTGCATCGGGCAGTTCATCGGCTTGACATAGTATTTCACGCCTTCGATTTCCATCGATGGATACATGCTCTCGGCATAATAGGGCAGGTGACCTGAATGCAGGAACAAATCTTCCTTCGAAACGACCGGCGTGCGGACACGCAGGTAGCCCGCTTTTTCTTCCATCTCTTTGGCAAGTGCTTCCAGCTCTTCGATCATGACGCCGCCGTTCGGCAGCCAGAGCGGTAAGCCGGGACCCACTTCATCATCGAACATGTAGATTTCCAGATCCCTGCCCAGCTTGCGGTGGTCACGCTTCTTGGCTTCTTCCAACTGGTGAAGGTAAGCTTTGAGCTGCTGCGCATTCTCCCATGCCGTGCCGTAGATGCGTTGCAGCATCTTGTTGTGCTCGTCGCCACGCCAGTAGGCGCCCGCAATGGACATCAGCTTGAAGGCATCCTGCTTGACCTCCTTCGTATTTTGCACGTGAGGTCCGCGGCAAAGGTCCACGAACGTATCGTGCTGGTAGATCGAAATCTCGGGCTTCTCTTTCAGCGGATTGCCATATTCATCGAAGCCGCCTTTTTCCAGGCCCTCGATCAACTCGACCTTATAGGGCTGTTCTTTGAAGATCTCACGCGCCTCATCTGCAGAAACGACCTGCTTCTTGAACTCATGCTTACCCTGCACGATCTGCCTCATCCGTTTTTCGATCTTTTCCAGATCCTCTGGCGTGAGGTTGCGAGGCAGATCGAAATCATAGTAAAAGCCGTTCTCCACGGGAGGACCGATCGTGTACTTTGCCTCGGGGAACATTTCGACAACTGCCTGCGCCATGATGTGCGCGGCAGAGTGGCGGATCTTATAGAGATAGGACTCTTCGTACTTTTCCTGAACTTGTTGCGACATTCTTGCTTCCTTTCTTGGAATTGTCATTACTATCGCCAAACGGAATTTCTGCGACCCGAAGAGGCGATTAGCAACAACCTTCGGGGCACTGACGAGTGCTGGTAGTGTCATCTGCAGTCATCGTGGCCTCCTTAAACAAAAAAACTCGCCCAAACACGGGGCGAGAATTCAATTCACGCGGTTCCACCCGAATTATACCGAAGACCGAAAGGTCTGAGGGTATATCTCTTAAGCCTCTAACGGAGCCATCCGTTCAACGTACTGGTACGGATGGGCGGCTGCCCATCCGTACGTTCTGCTTTACGCTCGCGAGGGGTTTTCCGTGATTTTTCCTGGAAGAAGTTCTCAATCTTTGACTTCTTCTCCCTGTCAGGGACTTGACCACGTACTCGTCTCGGTCATCGCGTTTCAATATTGTGGGCGAGATAGGGCTCGAACCTACGACCTCTGCTATGTCAAAGCAGTGCTCTAACCAACTGAGCTACCCGCCCGAGGGACTGCTATTATAACGAGGGAAAAGGAAATTTGCAATCCCAACCGGGCGAAATGCCTTGCGGTATAATCCCTTCGCCATGCCGAGACGGAAATCCCCCGAAGACATGTCTGTCGAAGAACTGCGCCGTTTGCTGATCGAGAAACGGCGCGGCGCGCGGCGCGAGCGGCTGGAGCATTTTAAGAGAACGGGCCGCGTCGTGGACGTTGCCACGGATGTTCTTGCAGAGTCTGCCCCGGTGGTGGAAACGCTCGAGGAAACGACCGATCAGCCTCAGGTCCCGGTTTCGAAGCGGCGGCGGGTGATGGACAGGTTCCTCCTGGCGGTGGAAATCCTGGCAGTGGTCGGACTCGTGGGAGTCCTAATCAGCGGATTTGGCATCCTGCGTGATCTCAATGCAGAGGTCGCTTCTGCCCTGATCCAGGAAACGTTCACGCCGACGCCGCTGGTGATGGCGGTGGTATTGCCGTCGGGACATACGCCGCCGGATGCGCAGGGAAACACGCGACCGAATATCGATGAAATCCCGGCGCACCTGCAGCCGATGGTTCAGTCGCTGGAAAACCTCCCGGTGCCGACACCTGCACCTGACCAGGCAATCCGTATCCAGATCCCGGCGATCGAGGTCGATGCGCCGATTGTGCAGGGTGATGGGTGGGAGCAGCTCAAGAAGGGCGTGGGGCAGAACATTGGCTCTGCAAACCCTGGGCAGAACGGCAATGTGGTCCTTTCGGCGCACAATGATGTCTATGGAGAGCTGTTCCGTTATCTGGACCAGCTTAAGGCTGGAGATCAGGTCATCATATACACGCAGCAGAGACAATATGTGTATGTTGTGGACCGTACCGCCATCGTCGAACCGACTGCGGTGGAGGTGATGGCATCCACAGGCAGCCCGACGGCGACGCTGATTTCGTGCTACCCATATCTTGTGAATAAAGAGCGCATTGTCGTTTTTGCGCGATTACAGAATTAAGGAGTTTCAAATGGCTAAGAAAAGCAAAAGGACCACGACTTCCGTGAGCATGACACCTTCCACAACGCGCACGGAATTTAACCCCGATTACACCTATGTGAAACGCGACCTGGCGCGCATTGGTACTCTGGCGGGGTTCTTTGTCCTTGTACTCGTGGTCCTGTCATTCTTCCTGCAGTAGGAAAGTAACTTGTATATGTACCCTGTCTCCGCAATGGGAGGTATGAACAAAGAGGACTAATACGGTTCGATCCACTCTCCTCAAACATATTACCCTACAATATGTCCCTCGCTGAGCGTTAATCGAAACCCCTTCCAAAGCAGGAAGGGGTTTCGATTGTCTGTTTGTGTTATTCTCCCACAGGGACCAATTCAGCTTGTGATGCTATAGCAGGCAAGGCTTTGATTTCACGATAGGTCAGCGTCCAAACCGTGGATGTGTAAACCGTTTGCCAGCTCCCCAACAGCAGCCAGGGCGAGAAGGCAATGATGAAAAACAGGGGCAGGACGAAGAGACCGGCGGCGATCCAGGGCAGGGGACCCGTGAGGAACAGGCTGAAGAACCCAACCAGCAGCAAGGCAGGGATGGCGGCTATGATGGCGGCAAGGATCGCCGTGATAATCACAACGGGGATCGTAACGATGAAGGCAAGAATGGAAGCAATGATCCAGGCGATTCCCAGACCGATCATCACGAGCCACATTAGCCCAACATTCTTCCAATTCTCACGAACCATGGCAAAGCCGCCGCGCAGGGATTCACGTACGCCAGCAGCTTCCAGCACCGCCACCCGCCAGAAGAAGGGACGCAGTAAGCTGAACAGGATGCTCCAAACCAGGACGATAAAACCTCCCAAGAAGATCAAACCGAATATGCCCACGAGGCTTGCCGGGGTGAGGGTAGCGTTGCCATTTAATGTCGACAGGAAAAAGCTCGCAGCGCCAATCAGCAATCCTGCAAAAAAGAGTATAGCTGGCAGGTTCACGATCAGGTTGATCAGGAACAGCCGCCAGGCCGTACGAGACCATCCGATCCGAAAGCCCTCCCGAACACTCATCTTCGCGCCTGTGTTTTCATACTCATCCACCATACGAATAACCGCGGTCTCAGAAACATATCGTGCAATTGCCATGATAATGCCTACAAGCAGCATGAACACGACGAAGATACCAACAATCCAGAGAAAGGAGGTCAATGCCTCACCCGTGATGTTTGCATCAGGGATTCCCTCCTGGAATAGCTTATCCATCTCGCGGTTGAATTCGCTGAAGAATTCCTGCATGCTTTGCGGGGTAGGCGGCTGATTGTTGTTTCCATCCTCCTGAAATTGCATACCGTTATTGCCGTTGCCATTGAGTGAACTACCTGCGGCGAGAGCCAGGATCAAACCGAAGACCCATAATGCTCGATAACTCCACAGAATATGCCAGGCACGTTGTAAAATTTTGACGGGGTCTATCATTCTATTCTCCTTGTTAACAA
>JAICQC010000162.1 GCA_025938055.1 Anaerolineales bacterium
CGACGCGGCAGTGAGCGCCCTCGTGGAGGGTGCCTGCGATGTGCTCGATCCGTCCACCCGGCTGGATGGGCAGGTGGGCTTGCTCCAGCAGATGCAGCTCGACAACCAGGCGAGCTTGCTGACAGCCCAAACGATGACGATGGAATGGCTGGGAATTGGTATCGTTCCAGCCTCCTACGACGAGAATTTTGATATTGAAGAGGATCGCCCCGATTTCTTCGGCGACAAACGCACACGCCAGGCAATCGCGTTGTGCCTCGACCGGCAGAGGGTAGTGGATACAGTTCTTTTTGGATTATCACAAGTCCCGGACAGCTATCTCCCGACGGACCATCCATTGCACAACGCCAATGTGCAAACATATGAATTCAACCCTGCCTCAGGCAATGAGATCCTCGAGGATGTGGGCTGGCTCGATCACGATAACAATCCTTCCACGCCGCGCCAGGCGCTGGGTGTGACGAACGTCCCCGCAGAAACGCCTCTTATCCTCAATTACCACACGAGTTCCGCAACCCAGCGGCACCAGGTCGCGGAGATCTTTACCCAGTCGCTGGCAGAATGCGGCATTGGCTTGAACGTCATCCATATGTCTGCTTCCGATTTTTACGCGCAGGGTCCCACGGGTCCGCTCTTCGGGCGCCAGTTCGACCTGGCTGAATACGCCATGGGGGTCAATAGCCTCGAACCGCAGTGCAGCTGGTTCATTCGTTCACAGATCCCGAGCGAGGAGAATCGCTGGGTGGGCACCAATGTCAGCGGCTATGAAAATGCTGTTTTTGATTCTGCCTGCCAGAAAGCGCTGCAAACGGTTTCCACAGATCCCGAATATGCCTTCCATCAGGAGGCGCAGGCAGTCTTCGCGGCAGACATTCCCTCCATCCCGCTCTACCTGCGGCTAAAGGTTGCCGCCACCCGCCCGGATTTTTGCGGATTTACGCTCGACCCTTCTTCCTCCTCCGCGCTGGCAGACATCGAAACGTTTGATTATGGGCAAGCGTGCGCGCCCTGATCCATATTCATCTGATCGAATATTGCGCGCTCTCTCGCAGCCGGGAATGGATTCTGGTTCATTGCGTTAATCCGCGCTGAGTCTTTTTGCGTTATCCGGTAAACAGACAAAACTTTGCTATAATGCGTTCATTCCTGAACATGGGAGCGCTCTGTGATGATTAACAACAAACCATTGTTGGAAGTAAAGGGACTGAAGACATATTTCTACACCGAAGATGGTGTAGTGCGCGCGGTGGACGGTGTCAGTTTTGAAGTGTATCCCGGTGAAGTCCTGGGGCTGGTGGGTGAATCAGGTTGCGGCAAGAGCGTCACCTCGCTTTCGATCATGCGCCTGATATCCAAGCCGGGCAGAATCGACGAAGGCGAAATCTTATTGGATGGGGAAAACCTGCTCAAACTTCCCGAAGAGGAAATGATCAAGGTGCGCGGCAATCGCATCTCGATGATCTTTCAACAGCCACAAACGGCCCTGAACCCGGTCTTCAAGGTCGGCGACCAACTGGCAGAAGTGCTGGACGTTCATCAGGACCTGGGCAAAGATGCGGGCTGGAAGCGCGCCGTGGCACTGCTCAAGATGGTCGGCGTGCCCGACCCCGAACGCCGCGCCGAAGCCTACCCTCACGAACTATCGGGCGGTATGGCGCAGCGCGTCATGATCGCGATGGCACTTGCCTGTGTCCCCGAATTGCTGATCGCCGATGAACCAACCACTGCGCTGGATGTGACCATCCAGGCGCAGATTCTCGACCTGATGCGCGACCTGCGCCGTGAAATGGGCACCTCGGTGATTCTCATCACACATGATCTTGGCGTGGTGGCAGAGATGGCGGAACGCGTGGCGGTCATGTATGCAGGCGAGATTGTCGAGCAGACCGATGTGAATACTCTGTTCGACCAGCCTCTGCATCCCTACACCCAGGGATTGATCGGCTCGATCCCGGTTCTTGGTGAGATCAAGGAGCGGCTGGACGTCATTCCCGGTTCGGTGCCGAATCTGGTGAATTTACCTCCCGGCTGCCGCTTTGCGCCGCGCTGTCAGGCGCGCTTCAAATACGCCTGCACGATCTGTGCAGAGGTAAAACCTGAACTCGAAGAAGTAAAGCCAGGTCATTATGTACGTTGCTGGTTGTATCAGAACGCGGAGGAATATGATCACGTCGCTCCGCTGAAAGTAAGCTAATCACGGCGCTTGATTGGAGCCTTCAACATGCAGACGAACAACGATCACAAAGGGGAAGTTCTGGTAGAGGTTAACAACCTGGTTAAATATTTCCCGGTCCGTGCCGGTTTACTTCAGCGCGTTGTGAATCACGTGAAGGCTGTGGACGATGTTAGTTTCTTTGTAAGGAAAGGTGAGACGCTCGGGCTGGTGGGCGAATCCGGTTGCGGCAAGACGACTGTCGGGCGGACAATGCTGCGCCTGGTCGAGCCGACTGGCGGTGCGGTCAAGTTTGAAGACAGAGATGTCTTTTCCATGAAGCCGCGCGAGCTGAAGGTGACGCGCCGCGATATGCAGATCATCTTTCAGGACCCGTACGCCTCGCTCGACCCGCGCGTGCCCATCGGTGAATCGGTCATGGAGGGTTTGCACATCCACAAGATTGGTACCCCAAAGGAACGCGTGGACATCATGCTCGAAACCCTCAAAAAGGTGGGCTTGGAGAGTTATCACTCGCGCCGCTATCCGCATGAGTTTTCGGGTGGTCAGCGGCAGCGCATCGGTATTGCGCGCGCCCTGGCGCTTCGCCCCAAATTTATCATCTGTGATGAGCCCGTCTCCGCGCTGGATGTTTCCATCCAATCGCAGGTCCTCAATATCTTAAAGGATCTGCAGTTGGAGTTCGGTTTGACGTATCTTTTCATCGCTCACAACCTCTCGGTGGTGGAGCACGTCTCGAACCGGGTCGCGGTGATGTACCTGGGCAAGATGGTGGAAATGACTTCACGTGAGGAGTTGTTCCGCAACCCGCTGCACCCCTACACGCAGGCGTTGATGTCTGCCATCCCGGTGCCGAACCCGCGCTTGAAGAGACAACGCACGATCCTGAAAGGCGACGTTCCCAGTCCGCTGAATCCGCCGAAGGGCTGCCGCTTCCATCCTCGCTGCCCGGTGGCAATTGATATCTGTTCCCATCAGGAACCGGCTTTCCTCGAAGTCAGTCCTGACCATTGGGTGGCTTGCCATCTGGCACAATAGAATTAGGATAAGATCATGGCTGCGCCTTCCGTTCTCCTGGTTGACGATCAACGGGACATCATCCGGCTCCTTCATTCAAGCTTGCAAACGCTTGGTCACGAACTGGATATTATTGATGCGCCTTCCGGCGAGGAGGCACTGCTTGAGGCTTCGCGCCGCAAGATCGATCTGTTGATCGCAGATTATCTTCTGCCAGGCATCTCAGGGGTGGAATTAATGCGCAAGGTCAAAGCGCGCAACCCCGAATTAAAAGTGATCTTCATCTCCGGTATGCACGAACGCAAGGCGCGCAATGAAATGTTAAATGCCGGCGCGGTGGCGACCTTCGATAAGCCCATTCCTCTGGCAGATTTTCTGGATGCCGTGGAACGCAGTCTCGGCTTGGTGCGCACGATTTTCCCGCCTGAGTCGAGTCAGGAGGTGGAAGAACACCGCCAGACCCTTGCTGAATTACTGGCTGGCTTCCGCCAGAAGATTGGTGCAGATGTGGTCTTCCTTATTAATGACCGCGGACGCGTGCTGGCACGGGCAGGAACGCTGTATGACAGCAGCATGGAAGTTTCCCTGCTCTCTGCTCTGATGGCTATCTTCAGCGCAGGATTGAAGGTTTCCCGCTTCATCCACCAGGACCATCTGGATAATTACCATGTCTTCCGTAGTGTGGAGCATGACCTGCTTCTCATTCCGGTAGACTCCTTGCACGCATTATTGCTGGCAGGCAAGGACCTTGCCAGATCTGAACGCATCCTGCCGACCGTGCAGGGGATGCTCTCGCTGCGTACCGAAGTGGAAGGTGTTTTACAGTCTCTTGGGGTGGCGCCCGCGCAGGTCGAGGCGGAACCCGCCATCCCGGAGCCTGAGCCGCTGGCTCTCGCACCCGAGGAACCCGAACCGGAAGTCGATCTTGATGCGCTCTTTGCCTCCGCCAGCAAAAATTCCACCGTGAAGGATATCAACGCATTCTGGGACGACGCCGTGGAGAAGACCAGCAACCTGCCTACCAACCCGGATGTGATCTCGTTCGAGGAGGCGCGAAAACTGGGTTTGACGCCCGGCAAGACCATGCCGGTACGGCTGACGGGCTCATTGAAAGATACGGGTACCCTCAAGCCGCCCAAGTGACACACTGTACCCGCGCACGGTGCAGGTGTTGCCCAGCACAAATCGCTGTGATACAATGTGCCACGCACTGGGGCGTGGTGCAAGGGTAGCACACCAGCCTTTGGAGCTGTGGATCTTGGTTCGAATCCAGGCGCCCCAGCCAACGATCCCGCTAACGCGGGGCTTTTTTTCTACCGCGATGTTCCTGCGGTACTGTGTAAAATAGGATTTGTGGCGAAAAGAAAGCCCCGCCGCCAATCCTATTTTTATTCGAGGTAGCCATAATGAAGATAACAGCTGTTCTCCTTGCCGCCGGGCAGGGCACGCGCATGAAATCTGACCTGCCAAAGGTTTTGCATCCCCTGTGCGGCAAGCCCATGTTATGGCATGTGCTCGAAGCGTTGAAATCTGCGGCGACCGAAAAGCCGGTTGTCGTCGTTGGTCACGGTGCGGAGGCGGTCAGGGAATACCTGGGCGATTCCGCGGATTGCGTCCTGCAGGAGCCTCAGCTGGGAACGGCGCACGCGGCGATACAGGCTGAGTCTTCGCTCAAAGACAAGACAGACTATGTCATCGTAACCTATGCGGATATGCCCCTGCTGCGCGGCGAAACCTTCCAGCGCCTCGTGGAAACCCAGCGCCTCAACTCCGGACCATTCAGCCTTTTGACCGTGATCGCCGATGACCCGCGCGGCTTCGGGCGGATCGTGCGCAAAGCCGATGGGACGGTGGCAGCCATCGTGGAGGAATACGTTGCCACACCTGAGCAGCGCGAGATCAAGGAATTGAACGTCGGTGCATACTGCTTCAAAGCCGACTGGCTGTGGGACGCGCTACACCGCATCGAGAAGAATCCCAAGAAGGGCGAATATTATTTGACTGATATTGTAGAACTTGCAGTGAAGGAGAACCTGCCCGTGCAGGCTGTGCTGCATGATGATTTTGTTGAAACGATTGGCATCAATACACGCGTCCACCTGAGTGAAGCCGAAACTGCCCTGCGGATGCGCATCAACCGCGAACACATGCTGGATGGCGTCAGCATGGTAGACCCTGTCTCCACATATATCGAAGTGGATGTGAAGATCGGCAAAGATACGACAATATTGCCAAACACCTACCTTCATGGGAATACGGTCATTGGAGATGGAAATGTTATCGGTCCGAACACGATCATTCGAGATTCGAGAATCGGGGATCGGTGCAAGGTGTTGGCATCTGTTCTGGAAGGCGCCGTGCTCGAGGATGATGTGGATATGGGTCCATTCGCGCGCTTGCGGAAGGGCGCCCACCTGAAGAGCCACGTGCACATGGGGAACTTTGGTGAGGTGAAGGATTCCACCCTGCACGAAGGCGTGAAGATGGGTCACTTCTCCTATATTGGAAATGCCAAGATAGGCGCGAACACCAACATCGGCGCCGGGACCATCACGGCAAATTATGATGGCGAGAAGAAGAACCCAACCGAAATTGGTGAAGATGTGTTTATCGGTTCCGACACCATGCTGGTCGCGCCGTTAAAACTCGGGAATGGCGCGCGCACGGGTGCAGGCGCAGTGGTGACGAAAAACGTACCCGATGATACGCTTGTGGTCGGCATGCCCGCGCGCGCGATTCGAAAACTGGAGAGAAAGACAAAGAAATAGCCACAGAGTCACGAAAGCGTGGAGAGGAAAGAGACTCTTTGTGCCTCCGCGTTTCAGTGGCGGAAAAGATTTCAAATGACCCTCACCAAACAGGAAAAACAAGCCCTCATCGATCTGGCAAATACAGCCCGGCTGCGCGCCTATGTGCCGTATTCAAATTATCCCGTGGGTGCCGCGCTGCGCACAAAGACCGGGCGCCTCTACACGGGCGTCAACGTGGAGAATGCCGCCTACCCACAGACGATGTGTGCGGAACGCGTAGCGATCTTCAAAGCGGTCTCGGAAGGCGAGAAGGAGTTCGAGGTGATCAGCGTTGTCACTGACAATGGCGGCTCGCCCTGCGGCGGATGCCGTCAGGTGATGGCAGAATTCGGGTTGGATACCATCGTGCTGCTCGCGGATGGGACCGGCAAGCTCGTCAAGGAAACGACTGTCAGAGAACTTTTACCGGACGCGTTTACACCGGTTCATTTGGGTAAATAAATATATACGTAAATCCGTACATATGTTTACCTGTTTACTTATCTGCGTGTATACTTCCTCCCATGCCTGAAAGCAAATTCCGTTCCTTCCGCGTGGATGCCGTTGTGCTGCGTCACAGCGATTACGGTGAAGCAGACCGTTTGTTGACCCTCTACACACGCCAGCTGGGGAAGACGCGCGCGGTCGCGAAAGGCGCCCGCAAGATCGCCTCGCGCAAGGCGGGGCACATCGAACCGTTCACACATGTCAAGCTGCAGCTTGCCAAGGGACGCGACATGCTGATTCTTACACAGGCAGATACCGTAGATTCCTACCAGCCTCTGCGTGAGGATCTTATCCTGACCAGTCAGGCTTCCTATGTGCTCGAACTGCTCGATCGCTTCACCTATCAGGACGATACAGAGAATTCAGCCATCTTCCGTTTGTTGACGGAAACCCTCGCCCGCCTCGCCGCGAAGGCAGACCCGTGGCTGGTGATCCGCTATTACGAGATGCGCCTGCTCGACCATTTGGGATTCCGCCCGCAGCTTGTCGAATGTGCGAATTGCAGGCGCCCGATTCTCCCGGAAGACCAGTTCTTCTCGTTCAGCGCGGGCGGCGTGCTCTGTCCGCGTTGCGGGCAGGGATTGCGCAACCTCACACCCATTTCGGTGGAGACGCTCAAATACCTGCGTCACTTCCAGCGCTCGAGCTATGCAGACGCCTCGCGGGCACACCCCAGCCCCGAGGTTCAGAACGAGGCGGAGAGCCTCATGCAGGGCTACTTCACTTACCTGCTCGAGCGCGAATTGAACACGCCGGGATTTTTGAAAAGTATCAAAGCCTAAAAGACATTCTTTTCCCCCAGTTCAATATAAATATCCAAGCCAGCAGAATGACGACCGGCTTGAAAATCCTCCATACAAAGATCTGGAACCATTTCCACTTCAGCGGATAGATCATATGCGCGACAAGCCAGCGCGCGATCAGTGCCTGACCGAGTGCGCTCTTTAATACCCGACTCTTGAATCCGTTAAACGAAAAGTCGCTTCGCTGGAATGCCTCGCCGATCTCGCGCGCCGCCAGCATGCCATAACCTAGCGCCACGCTGATGCCTTCGCCCAGCAATGGGTCGGCGCCCGCCGCATCTCCCACCAGCAGTACGCGTGGCACAGACATCGGGTTGTCCGGTGAGAACCACCGGATGGGGTGACCCTTGATCTCGTATCTGCTGAGGTCAAACCCAAAGCGGGACATCTCTTTCGCAAGCGGTTCTTTGAGCTGCGGACGTTTCTCCTCTGCAAGGATGTTCGTATCGTAGACGCCCCAGCATCGCATCATTTCCCCATTGACCTGGGTTGGGAAATCCCACACATATCCTGCAATGTTACTCGGAACAGGCGAGAAATCAAAGTATGCATCCTGTCGCCATTTGGATAGCGAATGGGTGGGAGTCAGGACCTCCAGCACCCGCGCGGTATGCACCGATGCGTTGGGAAAGACGCAGTGACGTGTTATTCCATTTGACCCATCCGCGCCGACAACAACCTGGGCACGAAAGTAACCCTGATCTGTCTCCACGGTCACACCATCCTTATCGGGGATAACATTCCTGGCTGTGATTCCCTCCCTGATCTCTACTCCTTTACTCTCGGCTTTTCGCGCCAGCCAGTGATCAAACTCATCGCGGCGGATGACACGCAGTGTGTGTCGTTTGGGAGCGCGGAGAGTGAGTCCTTTTGCCTCAAAATCAAAGTGGATGCGGCCGGCATCCACATGCGGCACTTCGCTGACGTCGAGTCCCAGGCGCTGAAGGATGATTTCTGCATCGACGATAAGACCACCTGCGCAAAGCTTGGTACGCGGATAGCGCGCTTTTTCCAGAAGCAGGATTCGGGGCGCGAGACCTGGAAAGTCCTTCACAATATGAAGCGCCGTGGAAAGTCCACCCGGTCCTCCACCGATGATAAGGATGCCGCATTCCAACATGCGATTCAGTTACGCAGGATTTGTGACAGGAATAATTTTGTGCGGTCGTTCTGTGGATCGTTGAAGATCTGTTGTGGCGTACCCTCCTCGACAATCTCGCCCTTATCGAAGAAGGTCATGCGGTTGGCGACGGCTCTTGCAAAGCCCATCTCATGGGTCACGGCGACGATGGTCATGCCGCTGGTTGCCAGTTCGACCATTACATCCAGCACTTCCTTGATCATTTCGGGGTCGAGAGCGGAGGTGGGCTCATCGAAGAGCATGATGCGCGGCTGCATGGCAAGCGCCCGGGCGATGGCGACACGCTGCTGCTGCCCGCCGGAGAGTTGGGCGGGATATTTATCGGCTTGTTCTGGAATACCAACGCGCTGGAGCAATTGCATGGCTTGTTCACGGGATTGTTCCTTGGGCGTGCGGCGCACCCAGGAGGGCGCAAGCGTGATGTTCTGGAGAACGGTCAGGTGTGGGAACAGGTTGAACTGCTGGAAGACCATGCCCACCTCTTGCCGGATCTTTTCCACATTGCGTATGTCATTGCCAAGCTCGATGCCGTCCACGATGATCTGTCCCTTTTGGTGTTCCTCGAGGCGGTTGAGGCAGCGAATGAACGTGGATTTGCCTGAGCCTGATGGTCCAAAGATGACCACAACCTCCCCTTTCTGAACGGTCAGACTGATGCCCTTGAGAACATGGAACTGGCCGAACCATTTATGTACATTGCGGCAAATGATGATTTCTTTTGAGTTGTTGGTTTCGGTCATAGTAGTCTCCGTTGGGATGAGCCTTGCGAAGGTTGAGATCCTTCGGCTCCGCCTCAGGACACGCCTTCGCAAGGCTTCTTTTCACTCTTAGCGCTTGCCTACACCCAAAGCCTCTTCCATGCGGCGGCTGCCGTAGGTGAATGCCAGGTTGAAAAGCCAGTAGATCATAAATGCGAAAAGAAATACTTCGCGGTGCGTGCCGAGCCATTCGCTCTGCGCAAGGATCGAGCGCGAGATGCGAACCACGTCGAACAGACCGATGATGGCGACCAGACTCGTATCTTTGAACAGGCTGATAAACGAATTGAACAGCGCCGGGATGACCGCCCGCAAAGCTTGGGGCAGGATGATCAGGACTGTGGACTGTGCCGCGTTCAACCCCAGCGCGTGGGCAGCCTCATATTGACCGCGATCAATTGCCTGGAGTCCACCGCGCACATTCTCGGCTTGATAGGCAGCCTCGAAGAGGATGAAACCGATCA
>JAICQC010000215.1 GCA_025938055.1 Anaerolineales bacterium
ACTGGCACAGATCATGCCGATACGTTCATGCCCGCGTTGTTCGATCAGCCAGCGCACGGCTTCATAGCTGGCTTTGGTATCATCGGCATAGGCGACATCGACATTCGGTAACTGAATATGATTCCCAACAGCACTGAATGCCATGCCAGTACGCGCGACCAGATTTTCCAGGTCTTCATCGGTCAGGTGATAGGGAACAATGACTGCCCCATCTACGGGGCGGCGCAGGAGCGACTCGCAAAAGAGCTTTTCCTTCTCATGTAAATGGTCCGAGTTGGCAACCATGACGCTGTAGTGATAATGAGATGCCACATCCTGCACGGCGCGGACCATGGGATGGTAGAAAGGATTGCTAATATCGCCGATTAGCATCGCGATGACATGAGTCTTTTGCCCCCGCAGGGAGCGCGCATATTGGTTAGGCTGATAGCCTAATTCCTTGATAACTGCCAGGACTTTTTCCCTGGTCTCTTCGCTGATCGGTACTTTGGAGTTCGAAGAGGAAGGGCTCAAAATACGCGAAACGGTACTCTGCGAGACATTGGCTGCTTTTGCTACATCACGCATCGTGACCTTGCGCTGGGTCTGGGGAGAGTCAATTGTCATATTTTGGGTGAAATTTTATGAAATCGTATGCGGTATAACGTATTCTAGCATACGATTTCATAAAAGTCAATCATCCATTTTTTGATCATTTTGAAGAAAAATGATTCAATCGCCGCGCCTAAATCTAGCTCTCCAATCTGTATGGGGCCGGTCGAAACAGAAAGCCGTTCCCCGTTCATCCTCCAGTCGGACGCATAATCATCCGCGCGGCGGAACCCGTCCAGGGGAGAAGCTCCTATACTTCGGGGCATCAAGGAGACAAAATGATTACCTTACTTGTCATCACCATTTCCCTCTTATTCATCCTGTGCAGCATTAGTCCGCTGCTGGTGACGGATGATGTGCAGGAAATTGTTTCGCTGGGGTGAGCGAAATGTTCCTGCACCTGCTCTTCATCGAGATCCGTAAAACGCTCAAGCATCCCGCGCTGTGGTTCGGGCTGGGAGTCCTGGTGTTCCTGCTTGCCTTGACCATCCTGGTAGACCATCTACTCCTTGCCAGGGGTCCTAGAGGGGCTTCCGGCGGTCTGGAAAAGGATCTGCTCCTGGGGCTGGCGTTTTTCAACTGGTTGGGGATCCTGGTCTACGCCGTGACGGGCGCCGTGATTGCGGCGTTTGATTACCCGGACCGCTCCCTCCAGCTCTGGTTGACGCGCGGAGTCCCACGTGCCCTGTTGTTGTCCGCGCGGCTGGCAACGATCCTTTTCTTCGGATGGTTGAGCGTCTGTGTTGCCGTCGCTGCCATCCTCGGAGTCGGCGCACTCTCACGCACTCTGATTTTCGGCACGGTGGACAGCACGAACCTGGAGCTGACGGCCATTCCATTAGCGACCCTGCGCGTATTCTGGAGCTCCCTGCCGTACCTCGCCCTGACGGTCCTGCTGGCGATCCTCAGCCGCTCGCCTTTGTTTGCTGCTGGCGGGACGATCGTGTACGGGACTGTCGTCGAACAATTTGCGCCCGCTCTTGCCGAGCGCCTGCCGTGGTTCATCCACTACCTGCCCGCCAGCCTCGCGCAGGTCCTGCAGAACGGCAACACAGCCATCGACCGGAGCGTCGCTGCTGCCGCCAGCCAGCCCCACGGGCAAGCCATCCTCTTGATCGGACTGATCTTCCTGTTCCTGAGCCTGGCGTCGCTGGCTGTCTTCTCCCGCCAGGATCTTGGTGGGTAATCCACAAGCCATCTCTAAAGGAATTTCCATGACCACTATCGTTCTCGAAACCAAAGACCTGACGAAGACCTTCGGCCATCACAGGGCCGTGGATGCGATCAACATCACCGCCTGCGAAGGCGAAGTGTTCGGCTTCCTCGGACCGAACGGTGCGGGGAAGACCACTGCCCTCGGCATGGCGCTTGGGCTGGTCCACCCGACAGCCGGAGAGGTGTATGTGCTGGGACAGCGCGTCACACCCAACCACGTGCGGGCACTGCGGGATGTCGGTGCATTGTTGGGCGCGCCCGCCTTTGTACCTTACCTTTCCGCCTGGGATAACATCGAACTGGTCTCGCGACTCACTCCCGGCGTGGATAAAAAGCATATCGAGGAAGTGATCGAACTTGTCGGGCTGACTTCGGCCGCGCGCAAAAAGGTCAGCAAATTCTCAACCGGCATGAAACAGCGCGTTGGGCTGGCAATGGCGCTTGTGCATCGCCCGCGCTTCGTCATTCTGGACGAGCCAACGAATGGACTCGACCCCGCCGGGATGCGCGAGATTCGTCTGCTGCTTCGCTCTCTGGCCGAGAACGGCACGTCCGTGCTGTTATCCAGCCATCTCCTCAACGAAGTGCAGCAGATCTGTGACCGAATCGCTGTACTCAACAACGGACGCGTCGTCGCGCAGGGACGTGTGGACGAGCTGCTGAACGGCCGAAAACCAGCGGTGCGACTGACCGTCCACGACGCGGAAGCAGCCGTCCGGGCGTTCGAATCGCTGCCGGGCGTCGAAAAGGTGCAGGCAAGCGGAGACAGCCTGCTCGTACTGGGTGTGGACAACCAGACGGTGATGAACCATCTGCTGCACCATCACATCATCCCCACCGAGATCACCGCGCAGAAGACCGATCTCGAATCCCTCTTTCTGGATGTCACGTCCACCAACGAAAGAAGCGATTGGAACCAACATGTTTCTTAAACTCCTCTCCATTGAATGGACCCGCCTGACTCGCCGCAGCGTCCTGTGGGTGACTTTGCTGGGCTGCAGTTTGTTCATCTGGCTGATGCTCGAGAACTTCTACAACCGGAATCGCACGCAGCTGCGCGATGGAACGATAAAAATGCCTGGCGCTTCCTTTGACTTTGCCAATTCCCTCGACCAGCTCCTGCTCATCGCCCTGCCGTTCCTGGTCATTCTGGCGGCGCTCATGCTCGGCAACGATTACTCGCAGCGCACGAACCGGCACTGGCTCACGCGCGCGTCACGACCGTCCAGCCTGCTGGCAAAGTTCAGCCTGCTCGTGCTGGTCACGTTCCTGCTGCACGTTCTGACTCTGCTGGTGGCGGGCATGACGGGCTGGTACTACAAGACCTTCCTGTTTGAGGCATACACCCTCAGCAATATCAACTGGCCCGCCATGGTTGCAGCTGCGTTCTATATGACCCTGGTCACGCTGCCGTATATCTCGTTGATGCTGTTGATCACTGTTGCCACGCGTTCTGCCTTCGCAGGGATCGTGATCGGACTGGGTTATACTCAATTGATCGAGTTGCTTCTGTCGAGCCTTTCGTATGGGGCGGACTGGGCAAAGTGGATGATCCGAAACCTGTACCTCAGCGCCACCTATCTTCTGAATTCGATCGGGAATCGAACGATGGACACGCCCTCGCATCTTCTCGACTCCGGCGCCGCATTGGGTATGGCAGCCGTATATACCCTGATATTCCTGTTCCTCGCCGTCCGGCTCTATCGCCGCCAGGATCTGGGCGGGTAAGGTACGCCATGTTCAAATTCTTCCGACGTCTTCAGTGGAAGCTCACCCTGTCCTACGCGGTCGTCACTGTCGGGACGGTAATTGTGCTCACCGCGTTGCTTGTGGGCATTGCAGCCTACTTCGAGACTCAAAACAACACCCGCACCTTCGACAGTTTTTACTGGTCCAAGACCGCCTTTCAGGATAACATCCCTTATCTGGTGGAGGAGCCGCAAGCTTTGCAGGAGTGGATCGAGCGAGTCCAGCAAAAGGGCTTTATCTGGCAGGATTTCCAGTCCACCACCGTACGCGAGTCCCTGGATTATGCCAACACCCTCCTGACCCAGGCCCAGCCTATTTATGTCCTCGACCCGGATCTGAATCTCATCGCTGCCGCGCCGCTGGAGGATCCGGATGCCATCGGAAACCCGTTCCAGCCGCGCACCGTGAGCCGGCTGGCGATGGAATCGATCATCGACGCGGCGCTGGTCGGCGACAAGAACTATTACGCGCAGAGCACTGCCTTGCCCGATGGGACTCGAGTTGTAGCTTTCCCTTTGCGGAAAAGTGACAGCCAGCCGATCGACGCAGTCGTTATTTACCGCATCAAGCCGGTGACGTTCGCGACCCCGACCAATCTCGCGCTGTACTCGAACTTCTTCCTGCTGACGATGTTCATCATGTTCTTTGTGGCTTTGCCCGTCGGTGCCCTCTTTGGCTGGCTGGTCTCACGCGGATTGCGCAAGCGTCTGGTCAATCTCTCGGCTGCCTCGCAAGCCTGGAGCCGGGGCGATTTTTCGGCCTCACCGCGCGACAAATCCGGCGATGAGATCGGTGAGCTGACCCGCAACCTCAACAGCATGGCGGAGCAATTGCAGACGCTGCTGCATACCAACGACGAACTCGCCCGCATGGAGGAGCGCAACCGGCTCGCCCGCGACCTGCATGATACCGTCAAGCAGCAAACCTACGCGGCTCGCATGCAGCTGACCGCGGCAAAAAACCTGCTCGGTTCTGATGTCCCGGCCGCGGCCGGGCACCTTGACACCGCGCTGCAGCTCAACCGCGAAACCCAGCAGGAGCTCAAGCTCATCATCGATGAACTGCGCCCTGCCGCCCTGCAAGGCAAAGGACTGCCGCAGGCGCTGAAGGAATATGCGATCCGCTGGCAGGAGCATACAGGAATCAAGGCGGAGACGGTCCTCAGCGGCGAACGCTCTATCCCCCTGGAGGTGGAACAGGCGCTCTACCGCGTGCTGCAGGAAGCTCTGTCCAACATTGCCCGCCATGCGGAAGCAGACTTGGTGAAACTCAGCCTCGACATGTCCCCGGAGAAGGTAACCCTGGTCGTGGCGGATAACGGGCGCGGTTTCGACATCGACAGTGTCTCGTCTTCCTCCTATGGTTTGACCGGTATGCGCACGCGCTTGGGCGAGGTCGGTGGGACCCTGAAAGTGGATTCCACCCTCTCTGCCGGGACGATGATCACTGCCGAAGTACCATTAACCACAAAATAGGTCGGATTGCCAACACCGCACGCGCGGTGGAGGAAAGTGTCCTGCCTGCTGGAAGGTCTCTATGCCTATCAAAGTTCTTCTCGTGGATGATCACAGGATTGTGCGTCAGGGGGTCCGCGCCTATCTGCACACGCTTGCCGACATTCAAGTCATTGCCGAAGCCGACTCGGGTGCAGCGGCTTTGACCGTCGTTGCGGAACATCATCCGGACGTCGTGCTGATGGATCTTGAAATGCCCGGCGATCTCGATGGCATCGGCGCGACACGAGCCATCCGCAAACTGCGCCCCGAGACGCAGGTCATTGTCGTCACCTCCCACCACCAGGATGAATATATCTTCCCGGCGGTGCGCGCCGGCGCCATTTCCTATCTACTTAAGGATGTCGAGCCGGACGAACTGGCGGCAGCAATTCGCAAAGCCGCGCAGGGAGAGGCGGTCCTTGATTCGCGTGTCGCCTCGCGCATTGTGCAGGAGCTGCAGGGCTTGCGCAAGGATGCGGTCAATCCGTTCACGGAGCTATCGGAGAGGGAGTTCGAGGTCCTGCGTCTGATCGCGGCAGGAAAGTCTAATGCTGAGATCGCCGAGACGCTGGTCATCGGCGAGAGCACCGTCAAAACCCACATCGGGAACATCCTTCGCAAGCTCCATCTGGATGATCGCACCCAGGCAGCTGTGTATGCCTGGCAGCAGGGTATCGTGCGGCGGGGGAAATAATCTGCGCCAGGTGCCCGCTTTAAAAAATTACCCATCGGTGGTGAAAAGCAGTATGATTCGTCTGTGCTTTTCACCACCGAACGTCTTTAAACCCCCGGTAAAGGATAGGAAACAATATGTATCATCGCACTCGCTGGACGCCCGAAAAGATCAAACAACGGCTTGAACTGATCGCCCCACTGGTTTACATCAAGCGAAATCCCCTGCCGCCATTCCGCTATCGCGAGTTGGATAGCGCGCTCGTGCCCCCGCCCGTCGAGGCGGATGTGGATGACTCTAACTGGGACAAGATCAACCCCCATGAATACTGGGGCTCTTGGCTGCAGAACTTCGTTTTGCGGACCACGTTTACGATCCCAGAAGATTGGGATGTAGTTCACCCGGTTGCTCTGTCCCTGCCGCTCGGTGGAGGAGGAGATTTCAGCCATCCCGAAGCCCTGGCATATATCGACGGCGAACCGTATGCCACGTGCGATCGCCACCATCAGGAGATCCTGCTCAAGCCCGAATGGATGGATAGAAAAAACCATACCCTCGCGCTGCACGGCTGGACGGGTCTGGGCGACTCGATGAAGGGGGATCTGTTTACCAAACTTTATATGCGGCAGTGCGCGGTCGTGCAAATCCATCAGCCGACGCGTGACCTGCTTGCCCTTGCGCGCGTGGCGCTGGAGACCGCGCAAAACGTAGATGAGAACCATGCTACCCGCTATGGCTTGCTCACCACTCTCAACGACGCCTTCACTATACTCGACACGCGTGCCCTACTCGAGTGCGATCACTTTTATCAAAGCGTTGAACCTGCCCTGCAGGTCTTGAAAGCGGGTATTGAAGCGTCTGGCGCTCCAATGGATGCCATTATCCATACCGCGGGCCACGCGCATATCGATATTGCCTGGCTGTGGACTCTCGGTCAGACACGCCGCAAAGCCGAGCGCACGTTTCAAAATGTGATCCGTTTCATGGAGCAATTCCCCGAGTATCGTTTCACACAGAGCCAGCCGCAGTTATACCAATTCGTTAAGGAAGATCAGCCTGCACTGTTTGAATCCATCAAACAACGAATCGCAGAGGGACGCTGGGAAGCAGTCGGTGGGATGTGGGTCGAAGCGGATTGCAATCTCAGCGGCGCCGAGTCGCTGGCGCGGCAATTCCTGCTCGGGCGCAGCTTCTTCCGCGAACATTTCGGGGCAGAGGCAGAGAGTCCCATCTTGTGGCTGCCTGATGTGTTTGGCTACGCCTGGGCGCTGCCGCAACTCATCCGGAAGGCTGGCTTGAAATATTTCATGACCATCAAGATCGGCTGGAGTCAGTACAACCGCCTGCCCTATGACACTTTCCTCTGGCAGGGCATCGATGGCACGCAGATCTTCACGCATTTCAGCACAGTACCCGACCCCGGGCGGTATGCCAGCACCTACAACGCCATGGCAGACGCGCGCGAAGCGCTCGGCACCTGGAAGAATTTTCAGCAGAAGGAACTGCACCAGGACCTGCTGATGGCATACGGCTTTGGCGATGGCGGCGGAGGTCCCACGCGCGAGATGCTCGAGAACATCGAAGTGATGAAGCATTTCCCGGCGCTGCCGCAAGTGAGACAATCGAGCGCAAAAGCCTTTTTCGAATCCATTGCGCCGCTTGAAGACTCAAAGATGATGCCCGTCTGGAACGGCGAGCTGTATCTTGAATATCATCGCGGTACATACACTTCACAGGCGCGCAACAAACGCGCCAACCGCAAGAGTGAGTTTCTTTTGCACGACGCTGAATTCATCGCTGCACTTGCATCACTGCTTACGAATTACCAGTATCCAATTGCTGAATTCACGAATGCATGGCGAACGGTTTGCCTCAACCAGTTTCACGACATCATCCCAGGATCGAGCATCGGAGCTGTGTACGAAGAGTCGCAGCAGCAATATGCTGACTTGACGAAGAGTGTCACGCACCTCCGAGATCAGGCGCTCGAAGTCATTTCTGAGCAAATGGAAGGGGATGTGCTGCTGGTCAATGCGACCTCGTTCCGCCAACCGGGCCTCGTCTTTATCCCAGGCGATCTGTCCCAACGCTTCACGCG
>JAICQC010000552.1 GCA_025938055.1 Anaerolineales bacterium
GTGCTGGTCGAGGATGTGACCTCACGTTATTGTGCCATCGGCATGTGGGGACCCAAGTCGCGGGCGGTTCTGGAAAGCCTCACCGATTCGGATGTATCGAATGAAGGCTTCCCCTATCTTTCTGGACGAATTATTGATATCAATGGCGCGCAGGTCTGGGCGCAGCGTGTGAGCTATGTGGGTGAATTGGGATGGGAGCTGTATGTTCAACCAAACCGCGCCGTGATGGTCTGGGATAAGTTAATGGAGGCAGGTAAGGAATTTGGCATCGAAGTCGGCGGCTACAAAGTTCTGGATTCTCTCCGACTCGAGAAAGGCTACCGCTATTTCACGACGGACCTGACGCCGACAGATACGCCGTATGAGAGCGGGCAGGGCTTTTGCGTACAGATCGACAAAGGCGATTTTATCGGAAGAGATGCGCTGGTCAAACGAAAGGCTGAAGGACTCAAGCGCAAGCTTTGCACGCTGGTTCTGGATGGCGAGGAGTTTACACAGATCTACGGCGGTGAGGCTGTTTACTGTGATGGCAAAGTGATCTCGCGCGTAAGAAGCGGCGGATACGGTTATACTGTGAAGAAGAATATTTTGTACGCGTATCTGTCCATCGAATGGGCGAAGCCAGGCAACCGCTTCGAACTGGAACTCATTGGAGGTCGTCGCCAGGGAGAAGTGACATCCACCGTATTGTATGACCCGAAAGGTGAGAAGTTGAGATCTTAACATGTCATTGCGAGGAGGAGCGAAACGACGACGAAGCAATCTCCCGTCAAAAAGATGATTCTGATTGAACGGATTTCTCCGTTTTCGAGGAGATTGCTTCGGGCGAATGCCCTCGCAATGACATAAAAATTATTTATGTCCAACACAAAAAAAACTCCTCCTGCATACGTAGGCTTTGGTATGTTGACTCCGGTCACGATCATGGTGCTGGACCGGCTGCCAAAGCACAATACTGGCGCGCTGGTGCGCGAGTTCAGCGAGTTCGTGTTTGATGACGCCGCGATCATTGCCTGTGTGCTGCGTCAATGGGGCGTGCCGACCGGCATGATCGGCACCGCGGTGGGCGATGACCCGCGTGGACACACGCTCGCCAATCAATTGGAAGAGTGGGGTGTGCAGGGTGAAGTGCGTTTCTCCAAAGACATCAAGACCCCTATGGAAGTCAACGTCTCGGACAAGACCGGTGCGCGGACGTACTTCTGGCACCGCCCGCCGGAAATGCTGGCAACGCTCGATACAGCGGATCTGTCCCTGTTGGAAGGTGCGCAGCTCATGTATGCGGATTGGTACGACGGCGAGCATATCGTCCGCGCCATGGATGAAGCGAATCGTCTGGGTGTGCCGGTGTTCCTCAACCTAGAGCATGGACATAAGAGCCCGCAGCTCTTGAAAAAGTACGCCAGTCGTGTCAGCGTCTGTCAGGCAGTGACCGACGCTGCACAGCTCGGCAAGACCCACTCGATGCTGGAGACCGCGCGCAAGATATTGAGGAGCGGCATCAAGACGGCGCTGGTTACGATGGCGAAGGCGGGCTGTCTTGTGGCGCAGGGCAATCATGCTGTCAATGTACACGCGCCGCGCGTCAAAGCCGTGGATGGATGCGGGGCGGGCGCAACCTTTTCGGCGGGTTTTATTTATGGATATTTGAACGGCTGGGACCTGGAAGCCTCGGCGCGCTTTGCGACTGCGGCTGCCTCGCTGAAGGTGACCCGGGCGGGATTGCAAATGTTCCCGGTGGATGAGATCCAGGCGCTGGCAGCACGGCTGCGAGTGCAACATCTCACCTTCAAGGATAACCAGTTCCATAAGATCAGCGGGATGATCAATGCCCGGCAGCAGAAGCTCGTGTTTGAGGGACAAAAGCTGGCGAAGATTGCCACGGATCGATTTCTGCCCAAGCGGAAACCAAAAGAGAAAGCGATGCACGAAACAAGAGTGAAGAGGAAGGTAATTTAATTCGATGTCATTCTGAGCGTAGCGAAGAATCTCTAGCCTTGAGTGGAAGACTCTTCGGTCGTGGCGTCACGATTTGCTACGCAAATCGCTCCACTCTCTCAGAGTGACATGCCAGAGGATACAAACCATGTCATTTGCAGAACTTCTTACCCGTGAACAAGTGGAACGTGTGCATGAGGCTTCCCTGGAGATCCTTGAAGAGGTTGGCTTGATGGTGCGTTATGCGCCGGCGCGCGATCTCTTTCGCAAACATGGCTGCGAGGTGGACTCGGAAACGAACCGGGTGAAGTTCCCGCGTGCCATTGTCGAGAAATACATCAAGGTTTTGCCTCCCAAATTTACATTTCACGGACGCGACCCCAAATATGACAAGACCATCCCCGACGATAGCCCTGTCATCGTGACGGGGAGTTCTGCGCCGGATATTTTGGATCCAGTCACGGGCGTGGAGCGGCGGGCGGTTATCGGTGATATTGTGCGCATCGCGCACCTCATCCAGGAGCTGCCTGCGTACGACATGTTTTCCGTCTCCGTGCTGGCAGACGATGCACCCGATAATCAATTTACGCTAGCCCGTCTTTATCCGGCATTGAAATATTGCGCGAAGCCCATCCGCATCACTTCAAAAGATTTGCCAGA